>DASWVS010000052.1:0-8357 GCA_036401135.1 Fimbriimonas sp. | reverse complement strand
CGACCTCGAACTCTTGGTCGGCGGCGACGCGGGTGATGGCGCCGATCACTTCGGCGCGGGTGCTGCCCCCGGCTTTCGAGCGGATCCTCTTCCAAAAGGTTCGGACGGTGCCGAGCCCGATCTCCATGCGCTGGGCGATCTCCTTGTCGGAAAGGCCGGACATGGATAAGGCGAGAACCTTTTCCTCCTGGCGCGAAAACCGGAACCCGCTCTGCAGCATAGACATATTGTAAACGCTTTGAACGTTGAGACGCTATGTTGGGTTCAGGGGCCGTCAAAGAGCCGACGGGGGACACCGGCTGGAGGGTTGGAGAATGGTGCCCAGGAAAGGACTCGAACCTTCACTCCCTTGCGAGAACTAGTCCCTGAAACTAGCGCGTCTACCAATTCCGCCACCTGGGCACAGGCGAGAACCACTAGGATACCACGCGGCGGACGACGCGGCGCAATCGGTGGGATACCTTGCTGCGCGTGGAGCGTAGGAAGTATTACGTTATACTCATAGCCTCCGCGAGCAGTGTGGCTTGGCGGACGATGGAGCCCACGCGGCATGGTCGCACCGATATTCGAGATAAGCCACGACTGGAAGGAGCCCAGGGAGCTGACCGAGCTCCTCGAATCCATTCGCGCGCAGCGGAACGACGCCGACCTCAACAAGATCCGGTACGCCTACTACTTCGCTTTCAAGGCGCACGAGGGCCAGTGCCGATGCTCCGGCGAGCCCTATATCGACCATCCCCTGGCCGTGGCGAGCATCCTCGTGGAGTTGAGGATGGACGACGACTCTATCATCGCGGCGCTGCTCCACGACGTCCTCGAAGACTGCGACGAGTACTCGCCCGAGTCGATCCGGGTCTGCTTCGGAGAAGAGGTCCTGAATCTGGTCGAGGGAGTGACCAAGCTCCAGTTCAGCCCGCATGGGAACCTGAACGACCGCGAGCGGGCCGCCGCCGAGACGGTCCGAACCGCGGAGACGCTCCGAAAGATGCTCCTGGCGATGGCCAAGGACTTTCGGGTGATGGTCATCAAACTGGCGGACCGCCTGCACAACATGCAGACGCTGGACGGCCTTCCGGCGGAAAAGCAGACGCGGATCGCCAACGAGACGCTGGACGTCTATGCCCCGTTGGCGGCCCGTCTCGGCATCTGGGAGATCAAGTGGCAGCTTGAGGATCTCTCTTTCAAGGCGCTGCATCCCTCCGAGTTCCAGAGGGTCAGCGAGTTGGTGGCGAAGAAGCGCAGCCAGCGAGAGGCCGACATCAACGAGGCGATCCGGACCCTCAAGGAGCGTTTCGACGAACGCGGCGTCAAGGTCCTCGACATCCGTGGGCGGCCCAAGCACCTGTACTCGATCTTCAACAAGATGGTGAAGCAGGGGGTCAAGTTCGAGGAGATCTACGACCTCCTCGCGATCCGCATCATCGTCGAGACGGTCAGCGACTGCTATGTGACCCTGGGGATCGTGCACGAGCTTTGGGTGCCGATCATGTCGCTTTTCTACGACTACATCGCCAAGCCGAAGGCGAATGGGTACCAGTCGCTCCACACGAAGATCGTCGGCCCGAGCGGACAGCCGGTCGAGGTTCAGATCCGCACCTTCCAGATGCATCAGGTGGCGGAGCATGGCGTCGCCGCCCACTGGACCTATAAAGAGGGCAAAGCGTCCATCGACGAGACAAAACGTCTTCGTCAGCTGAGAGAGCAGCTCTTCGACTGGTCGAGCGACCAGCGCACTTCTTCCGACTTTCTCCGATCGCTTTCGACCGACCTCTTCTCGGAGCAGGTCTTCGTTTTCACCCCGAAGGGCGACGTCATCGACCTCCCGCGGGGGGCGACCATCGTCGATTTCGCGTTCCGTGTCCACTCGCGGGTCGGGATGACGCTGGTGGGGGGACGGGTCAACGGCATCATGCAGCCGCTGAGCACGCAGTTGGACAACGGAGACGTCGTCGAGTGCATCACCCGGTCCAACGCTCAGCCGAGCATGGACTGGCTCAAGTTCGTCAAGTCGGCGCACACCCGCAGCAAGCTGCGAAGCCACTTCCGCAAGCTGACCAAGAACGAAGACGCGCAGAAGGGGAAGGAGGCTCTCGAAAAGGAGCTTCGCTACCTCGGGCTGGAGCCGAAGCAGTACCTCGGCGAGGAGAAGCTCCAGAAGGTGGCCGACCAGATCGACCAGTGCGAGACCGGGCTCGATGTTCTCGCCAAGGTCGGGTCCGGGCTTCTGGCGCTTCAGAGCGTGATCTCGAAGCTCCGAGGGATCGTGCCCGAGCAGACGCCCGACCAGATCCAACTGACGAAGACGAGGGAAGGCAAGGTCGCCCTCGTGACCGCCGGGATCGACAACGTGCTCGTGAACCGGGCGAAGTGCTGCAGCCCCATTCCGGGGGACGAGGTCGTCGGCTACGTGACGCGCGGCAGGGGCATCATGATCCACCGCAAGGTCTGCCCCAACGCGATGGCGTACATGACGAGCGACCCGGAGCGGCTGGTGCCTTACACCTGGCCGCCGGACGGGCAGGCCTACGCGGTCACGCTCAAGATCGTCTCCGTCAACCGGCAGGGGCTGTTGATGGACCTGTCGACGGTGTTCGCCGAGACCAAGGCGAACGTCTCGGCCGCCAACATCCGGACCCTCCCCAACCAAACCGCCGAGATCGAGTTCACGATCGACGTGAGCGACACGGCGCACCTTTCGCAGATCATGACCAAGATCTCGAACTTCAGCGACGTCCTCTCGATCCTGCGCATGTTCGGCCGTTCTGGCAAGTAGGCGGCTTCCGCTCCCCCTTCGCGCGGTAAGGTTCATCCGTGGACTGGAGCCAAGCGGAGGTTGGGATTTGCCGGTAAGACTGGGCGTCATCGGTTGTGGAAAGATCTACGGGACCCATTGCGATGCGATCGGAGGGATCGACGGCGCGGAGCTGACGGCGGTTTACGACATCATCCCGGATCGGACGGCGGAAGCCGCGGGCGCCTATCGGGCGCACGGCGCGGCGAACCTCGCAGACCTGTGGGAGCACGTCGACGCGGTCACGATCTGTGTGCCAAGCGGCCTGCACGCCGAAGTCGGCATCGAGGCGGCGAGGGCGGGCAAGCACGTCCTTGTCGAAAAGCCGGTCGACGTCTCGCTCGAGGCGGCGCAGCGACTGGTCGACGAGTGCCGGCAGTGCGGCGTCAAGATGGGCACCGTCTCCCAACATCGGTTCGCCCGAAAGATGCGAAAGCTCCACGACGCGGCTCAGGCAAACGAACTGGGGCCTCTCGTCCAGGGGGACGCGTACATCAAGTGGTACCGGACGCAGGCGTACTACGACAGCGGCGACTGGCGCGGCACCTGGGCCCTCGACGGAGGCGGATGCCTGATGAATCAGGGCGTGCACTACGTCGACATGATCCAGTGGATCATGGGGGGCGTCAAGGCGGTCCAGGCGCAGGTCCGTACCGCCGCCCACAGCATCGAGGTCGAGGACACGGCGATGGCGCTCGTCGAATACCGGAACGGTGCCGTAGGGGTGATTCAAGGCTCAACAAGTTGCTATCCCGGCTTCGCCGAGCGCCTGGAGGTTCATGGACGCCACGGGTCGGTGATCCTCGAAGGGGATCGGATCAAGTTCTGGGATATCGATCCCGAAGGCGCGGAAGCCGGCTTCTACGGCGGCGGCGTCATGATGCAGCCCACCCCGAGTCGACATACGCACGAGATGCAGCCGGACGAGGAGAACGCCCGCGACACGAGCGCCAACTGGGGCGAGCAACACCGCCTGCAAATCGAGGACTTCGTCCGATCGATCGAGGAGGACCGCGAGCCCTTCATTACGGGCGAGATGTCGCTGGAGCCGTTGAAGGTCATCCTGGCGATCTATGAGAGTGCCCGCGACGGAGGGAGGCGGGTCGAGATCGCATGAGATTCGGCGTCTGCTGTTCGCTTGCAGAAGCCCCCGCCGTACTCGACGCGGGTTTCGACTTCGTCGAACTTGCCGCCGTCGGTTTCGCAGGTATGGAAGACGCTTGGGATCCACGGCCCTACCAGGACGTCCCGATCGAGTGCACGAACGTCTTCTTTCCAGGCTCTATCCGGCTGGCGGGTCTGGATGCAACGGACTACCGACCCTACGCGCGTCGAACCATCGAGAGGGCCGCCGCGATCGGCGTCGCCACGATGGTGGTCGGGAGCGGGGGATCTCGGCGGGCTCCGGACGGCATCGATGGCGAAGCGATCTTCATCGATGTCTGTCGAAACCTGCAATCGATTGCAGATCAGCACGGTCTCCGGATCGCGCCGGAGTCGCTCAATCAGAGCGAGACCAACGTCGGAAACGACTTGAGGACGCTCGCCTTGTCGCTGCAATCCATCGGCGTCGACTACACCGCCGACTCCTACCATGTCCTATGGGAGTGGAACGCTGCAGGCCGCCCGGGCACGATTTCCAACCTGTGGGCCTATCAGGTTCCAATCAGGCCACGCCATGTGCACCTGGCCCGTCTCGAGAGCCGATCGGCGCCGACTCCAGACGATCCTGAACTGCAGGCTTTCGCGTCGCGGCTGGCCGAGCTTGGATACGATGGAACGGTGAGCCTGGAGTGCAGCCGCCCCGACGGCTTCGACTTTCGCCAGGCGCTTCGGGACGTGAAGGAGTTGTTCGGAACGGTGGGAGGGGCGTGACGATCAGGCGGAGAACCGCCGTCGTGGTTGCGCTGGCGGCACTCGGCGCCTGTACGCCCGACCCGAACGCGGGCAAAATCCAACTCCGTTACATGGCCTGGGGGAACCCGGAGCAGATGGCGCTCGAAGAGGAGTTTTGCCGGCGGTTCAACGCGCAGAACCCCGATATCCACGTCCGCTTTTTCCGGGTGCCGCAGTCCGCATACGGCAACAAGGCGATCGTCATGTTCGCCTCCCGCACGGCCCCCGACGTCGTCCGCATCGACCACTACAACTTCCCAAACCTGGTCCGGAAGGACTACTTCCTCGACCTGACCCCCTACGCCAAGAAGGACCCGACCTTCCGAGAGTCCGACTACTTCCCGAGCGCGGTCCGCGAGTGCTACTACAACGGCCGGCTCTATGGACTCAACGTCCTCTTCGGCTCGGTGATCCTGTACTACAACCAGGCGATGGTTCGCGATGCGGGGCTCGAGGACCCGTACGCCCTCTGGAAGCGCGGCGAGTGGACCTGGGACCGATTCCGCAACTACGCGCAGTCGATGTCGAGGTTCGACGAGCGCCAACGGCCGAAACGGTACGGCTGCACCGTCCCGCCGTTCCCCCTGACGACGCCGGTGGTCTGGGCGTTCGGCGGCGACCTCCTCACCGAGGACGGGACGAAGAGTCTCGTCGGGCAGAAGGGCGCCGTCGACGCCTACCAGTTCCTCGCCGACCTCCGGTGGAAGCACCGATGCGCCCCGACGCCGGCCCAATCCGCCAACGCCGCGTTCACCTTCGAGAGCGGCAAGGTCGGTTTCGAATTCAACTGGATGGGGATGGCCCCGCGCTACAACCAGGTCATCAAGGGGTTCGATTGGGACATCGTCCCGCTCCCGAAGGGCCCGTTCGGCGGCCGCTCGATCGTGAAGGGAAACCAGCTGATCGTCTACCGCGAGACCAAGCACCCCGAGGCCGCCTGGCGTTTCCTGCGCTTCATGACCAGCCGCGGGGTCGAGACCGAGCTGTACGCGGTCAAGCGACGCTGCTTCCCGACCCGCAAGGACGTCGCCTACTCGGACGACTTCCTCAAGCCGAAGACCCGCCCGTACCAGACCGACGTCTTCGTGAAGGCGGTCGAGTCGGCCAAGGAACTCCCGATCGGCCCCCGCTGGGGCGAGTGGACGAACGCCTTCAACATGGAGGTCGACAACCTGTTCAGCGGGCGGGAAAGGGACGCCTCGGTCGTCATGAAGCGGGCCGAGGCGAAGGTGAACGAGGTCCTCGCCGACGAAGAGGGCTTCTAGCCGGTAAGGGACCTTGTCGTTCGGGAGGCGATTCTGTAGTAGCGACCTCGCCATGATGTCAGGTCCATCGTCGTTCCTCCTCGGGATGACAAGTCCGCCACTTCGGAACGATGGCGGCGAGCCATGAAGCAGGAGGACATGTTCGCGTCCTCACCGTCGACCTCCACCGGCGAATTCGAGCGCGCTTAGGTGCCGTGTCGTGCAAATGCGCACCTGCTCTCCACCTCACCCCAACCCCTCTCCTCGAAGGAGAGGGATTTTTCCGGAGCCCTTCCCCCTGTGGGGGAAGGGTTGGGATGAGGGCTCGCAGGCGCAAAGATCACTCCTCAGCGTCGCACCCCTCGGGAACCATGACTCTGAGACTTCGACCATTGATGGATCACTCCATATAATGAAGCTGTGAGCCTATCGAAGAGGGCCGAGGCATGGGCGATTGCTAGTTTCGTGGCTGCGTCCCTGCCGGTTTTTTTCTTTTTCGCACCCGTCGAAGGATCGAAGCTGGTCTTCCCACTTGCCGGTCTCGCCGTCTGGGTGCTGGTCTTCTTTTCGGGGCTCTGGATGGTTAGGCTTGCAGAGAAGGACAGGCCGCTTTCTGGACGCAGAGCCGCCGTCTGGCTCATCGGCTCGTTTGTTCCTTTGTTTTCGTTCTGCGTCCTTCTCGTTCTTGCCTTGCGATCGTAAGCACGCCTTTCGGGTCTGTCCCCCTCGACCGAACCTCTCTCCTCGAAGGAGCGGCACCTCGGGAACCCTCTCCCGTGGGGAGTGGGAGGGGTGAGGGGCCGTGGGTACGGCATGTTCTTTGGATCGGCGGGCGTTCTGATCCGAGACCAGAACCTCGCCTCCGAGGACGGAAGACGTGTATGCTGGAGACTCCGCGCGATGGTCCGAAGCCCGAATCCCCACCGACCCAGGCCGCGCCGGTTGCTCGACCGCCCCTCGACGTGGGGGTTCCTGTTCATCCTCCCCTGGCTCGCCGGCTTCCTGATCTTCACCGCCGGGCCGATGCTGACCTCCCTGTGGCTGTCGTTCCACAAATACGACCTCCACACGCTGGAGTACGTCGGCGCGGAGAACTACCGGCGGCTGTTCGTCCAGGATCCGCTGTTCTGGAAGGCGCTGCAGAACACGGTGCTGTATGCGGTCTTTTCGGTGCCGCTCGGGGTGGCGGGGTCGCTGGCGATCGCGCTGCTCTTGAACCAGCCGGTGCGGGGCGTCCGCCTCTTTCGAACCCTCTTCTACCTGCCTTCGCTGGTGCCTGCGGTCGCCTCTGCGCTGTTGTGGCAGTGGATTTTCAACTCCGACAACGGCGCGCTGAACCTCGGGCTGGTTTCGCTGGGGCTGCCGGCGATCGAGTGGCTCCAGAACGAGAAGTGGACCCTTCCCGCCTTCATCCTCATGAGCCTGTGGGGGATCGGGGGCGGGCGGATGGTGATCTTCCTCGCCGGCCTTCAGGGCATCCCGGACATCTTCTACGAGGCGGCGCGGATCGACGGGGCGAGCGCGTGGCAGCAGTTCCGGAAGGTCACCTTGCCCTTGCTCTCGCCAGTGATGTTCTTCAACCTGGTGCTGGGCCTGATCGGCTCGTTCCAGATCTTTACGAGCGCGTACATCATGACCGGGGGCGGCCCGAACAACGCGTCGCTTTTCTACGCGCTCTACCTGTTCCGGAACGCGTTCGAATACTTCAAGCTGGGCAAGGCGTCGGCGATGGCTTGGATCCTGTTCGCGATCCTCCTTGCACTGACCGTGATCCAGTTCCGGCTCTCGAAGCGGTGGGTCCACTACGAGGGGGAGAGTAAGTGAAGCGCGCTTTCATCTTCCTTGCGATGCTGGCGGGCGGCGTCCTCTTCTCGATCCCGTTCCTGTGGACGATCTCGACCGCGCTGAAGTCGCCCGAGGAGATTGCGAGCGACCCCACGCGCCTGGTTCCCCAGGTCTTCGCCTGGGACAACTTCGTGAAGGCCTGGACGGCCCTGCCATTTACGACGTTCGTCGGCAACACGATCTTCCTCACGCTCATCAACACGGTCGCGGCGGTGCTGACCGGATCCCTCGTCGCCTACGGCTTCGCGCGCTTCGACTTCCGCTTCAAGGGCTTCCTCTTCGGGACGATGCTCGCCACCATGATGCTGCCCGGCCAGGTCACGATGATCCCGGTCTTCATGATCTGGCGAGAGCTGAGGGCGATCGACACCTTCTATCCCCTCACGATTCCCGCATTTTTCGGCGGAGGCGCGTTCAACATCTTCCTCCTCAGGCAGTTCTTCCTCAGCATCCCCCGGGAACTCGACGAGGCGGCGATGATCGATGGGGCCGGCTTCATCCGGATCTGGTGGCGGATCCTTCTACCGCTTTCCGGTCCCGCTCTGGCAACGGTCGCGATCTTCTCGTTCATCGGCAACTGG
>DASWVS010000051.1:0-5352 GCA_036401135.1 Fimbriimonas sp. | reverse complement strand
GGACGAGCAGTGGGGCGATCATCGGGACCTAGATGATAGTTCACTTCTTCGGATCGATGATCTCGTCCACCAACCCGTACTCGTGCGCCTCCTGCGCCGACATCCAGAAGTCGCGGTCGCAGTCGGCCCGCACCTGCTCGTGGGGCTTCCCGGTGCGCCGCGCGAGGATGTCCACGTAGGTTTCGAAAAGTCGGTTCATTTCTTCCAGGTAGATCCGCGCGTCGGCCATGGTTCCCCGGTATCCGCCGCTGGTCTGGTGGATCATGATCCGGGCGTTCGGCATCGCATAGCGCTTGCCCTGGGACCCGCCGACCAGAAGGGCCGTCGCGATCGAGGCCGCCATGCCGACGCAAGTCGTGGCGACGGGGCACTTCACGTGCTGCATCACGTCGTAGATCGCGAGCCCCGCCGAAACGCTGCCTCCCGGGCTGTTCAGATACACGTCGATGTCCTTGTCCGGATCCTCCTTCTCGAGGAAGAGCATCTGGGCGACGACCACGTTCGCGAGGACGTCCGTGATCTCCTCGCCGATGAAGATGATCCTGTCCTTCAGCAGGCGCGAGTAGATGTCGTAGGCTCGCTCCCCCTGAAGGCTCTTTTCGATGACCATGGGGATTACGGACATGGCGTCTCCTCCTGTCGGAACCCGGCCCGGGCCAGCATCGGAGCGGCCTCCTCGGCCTCGTCGTAGACGATCGGCACCGGTGGGCGCCCGAGGTGCGTCCCGAGGCGGTCAAGGGTGAAGTGCCAGTTGGCGACGGCCTCGACGGCGGGCAACTCGTGCGCGAGCCGGACGAGCGTTCCCCCCACCTTTGGTTCGAGGGTCCAGGTGACGACGCTGGGAGAGCCGGACTCTCCGTCGTCCCACGTGTAGCGGAGCAGCCTCCCGTCTTCGACGTCGAGGATCGTCCCATGGATTCGCAACGACGGCTCCTCCATCCGATATCGGAAGCCGATCCTCGGTTTGAACACGGCGTCCATGAGCCACTTGCCGATCTCGGCCGGGTCGGTCAAAGCCCGCCACACCCGCTCGGGTGGGTGGGGGTAGAAAGCTTCGAAGGCCAGATGGTCCATCAGGGGTTCTCCTCCAGATAGCGCCCCAACCGGTCGAGCCGGTCGGGCCAGAACGTTCGGTACGGGGCGAGCCAGTCGTCCACCTTACGCAGCGGGGCGGGTTCCAACCGATACATCCGGTGCTTCCCCTGCTTCCGCTGGCTGACGAGGCCGGCCTCCTTGAGCACGGCGAGGTGTTGGGAGACGGCCGAGAGCGACATGCCGAACGGCTCGGCCAGTTCCGAGACCGAGAGCTCGCCTCCCGCCAGCATCCGGAGCATCTCCCGCCGGCAAGGAGCGGAGATCGCACCGAACACGGTTTCTCCATCGCCCATGCTTCACTATACTTTAGAAAACGCTTAAATGTTCCTGAGACGTAGCGCCGCCGACCCCGGCGGCGACTGCGCCCCCGTGCCGGCGGATTCATCCGCTCGGAGTCCGGGCACACTCTCCCTAGGACTCGATGTCCGCGTACGTAGCGCCGCCGACCCCGGCGGCGACTGCGCCCCCGTGCCGACGGCCACCGGCCGTACGGCCCCCGCTACCCGCGCAAAACCCGCGCCAGGAACTCCCGCGTTCGTGCCTCCCTCGGCGCCGCGAGCACCTCCGCCGGCCTCCCGTCCTCCAAGATCCGGCCTCCGTCGAGGAAGATGACGTGGGAGGCGACCTCGCGGGCGAAGCCGATCTCATGGGTCGCAACGATCATCGTCATGCCGGATCCGGCCAACTCCCGCATCACTTCGAGCACCTCCCCGACGAGCTCCGGATCGAGCGCCGAGGTCGGTTCGTCGAACAGGATGATCGAAGGCCGAAGCGCGAGCGCCCGGGCGATCGCCACCCGCTGTTGCTGGCCACCGGAGAGCTCGCTGGGATAGGCGTTGGCTTTGTCCGAGAGATGAACGTCCGCCAGAAGCTCGCGCGCCTCGTTCTCGACGTCCGCGCGCTGGCGTCCCAACACCTTCAGCGGCGCAAGCGTCACGTTTCCCAACGCCGTCAGGTGAGGGAAGAGGTTGAAGCGCTGGAACACCATCCCGATATGCCGCCGCACTTCGTTCAGGTTCTGCGGCGTCACCTTCTCGCCACGATAGAGGATCGATCCCCGAGTCGGCTCCTCCAGCCCGTTGATGCACCGCAGGAGCGTCGACTTACCGCTTCCCGAGGCCCCGATCAGCGCGACGACCTCACCTTCGCCGACGCTGAGATCGATCCCCTTCAGCACCTCGTTGTCGCCGAACCGTTTGTGCAGGTCCTGGATCTGGAGCAGTGTGCTCATCTTCGTCCCCCGGTCCCCATCCTGGCCTCGAGCCGACGCACGAGCCAGGTCAGCGGCAGGGTCATGGCCAGGTAGATCACCGCCACCGTTAGATAGATCGTCGTGGGAGAGCCGGCGTCGGTCGCCAATTGCTTGCCGACCCGCATCAGTTCCGCAAGAGCGACCACCGAGACGAGCGACGAGTCCTTCAGGAGAGCCACCCCCTCGTTGGTAAGAGGCGGCAATACCCTCCGCACCGTCTGGGGCAGGATCACCCAGCGCATCGCCATGCCGTGTCCCATCCCCAGGGATCGGGCGGCTTCCATCTGTCCCGCGTCGATGCTCTCGATGCCGGCGCGGAAGATCTCCGACGAGTAGGCGGCGGCGTTGAGGCTCAGGGCGAGCACCCCCGCGACGAAAGGCGAGAGCCCGATCCCGATGACCGGGAGCACGAAGTAGATCACGTAGATCTGCATCAGCAGCGGCGTTCCTCGAACCGCCTCCACGTACGCCACCGCGAGCGGCTTCAGAATCGGCAACGCCGAGATGCGCGTCAGCGCGAGCGCGAGGCCGCCCGTGATGCCGAAGACCAGGCTGAGGAACGTGAGCTGGAGCGTCAGCCCCGCGCCCCGAAGCAGCAGCGGCAAGGCCTCGCCGAGCAGGTCCCAGCGGAAGGTGAACGCGCTCCCGCTCCGAACCGGCTCGGCCGTGGAGGTCGATGGGGCGGGCGAATCCGAAACTTCCGGCACGGGCGAACCCGCCGACTCCTGACGGTCCAACTCGCCGACGATGTCCGCCGTCAGCGTCTCGTCGAACCACTTCTTGTAGAACGCCGCGTAACGTCCGTCGACCATCATCCGGTCGAGCGCCCGGTTCACGTGGGAGATCAGTTCGGGGTGGCTCTTCCAGGCGACGATCCCCAAGTTCTCCTTCACGAACACCGGGCCTGCCAGCTCCAACTCGGGGTATCCCTCTCGGATCAGCGCCTGCACCGTCGGCAAGTCGCCGACGCAGGCGTCGGATTTGCCGTTCCGAAGGTCCATGAGGCCGTCCTGGATCTGGTCGAATCGGAGCTGGCGTTCTTTCGGAACCCCGATGCGGTCCACTGCGAACTGTCCTGTCGTCTCTGCCTGGACCGAGACCGTCTTGTCCTTCAGGTCCCCGGGCTCTTCGATCCGCGAGTCCCCTTTGCGGCGAACGATCACCTGGCCCGAAAGGAAGTAGGGCTGCGAGTAGAGATAGCCTTTCTTCTTCCGCTCTTCCGTGATCGTTACGCCGGCCATGACCAGGTCGGCTTTCCCGCTCTCGAGCGAACCAAGCACACCTGCCCACTCCTGGTTGATCCATCGGACCTTGACTCCGAGCTCCCTGGCGATTTCGGTGCCGACGTCGACGTCGAAGCCGACGATCCGGTCCCCCTTCACGACCTCGAAAGGCGGGTAGGTCGCGTCCGTCGAGATGACTAACTCGCCTCGCGAGCGGACCGCGTCGACGTAACCCTGGGCCGACGCCAGGCCGGCGAGCATCAGGATGCAGCCCGCAACAACCGACCGAAGGCACGACGCAAACGACATAGCGCACAGACAATATAACCAATCGGCAAGCGAGCGGCGCGGAAGCCCCTCCTCCCAGTGGCTCGTCTTGGAGGAGGGGCAGGGGGCGGAGGTACGCCAGGATGCGGCCAACTCGGGGCATAATAGCGTCCTCCGTCGATTCGAGAAACCGGCCGTAAGATAGCAAGGGGACACGGGATGAGCAAAACACCAAGCATCGGCATACCGCCTCTGGCGGGCCTGGCGACTTACGAGGAAGCCGCGAAACCTGGCCTCGGCGTCGACGACAACGTCGACCTCCTCCGCCGCTACAACTGGGTCGAGACGCGCCTCTACCAGATGAGCGCCGCTTTCATGAACCCGACGCCCGAGTGGGAGGTGAAGTGCGCGCTGAGCCTCCACCTCTACCTGGACAGCGAGCACAGCCTTGCCTTCCGAACCCGGGTCGCCGAGCTGAGGCGCCCTCCCCTTTACCTCGACAAGAGCCCGGACGACGGACTCGACCGCTTCCTCGAAGAGGCGCTCCGGGCCGAGAACACGATCGAGCGCCTGGTCGGAATCTTCCGCGTGGTTCGTCCGGCGCTTTTAGCCGCGTTCCGCAAACACTTGGAGGCGGTCAACCCGGTCTTCGACCACCCCACCTGCCGCATCCTCCGCATCGCGATCCAGGAGGAGGAGCAGATGATCCAGTGGGGCGAGGAGGCGATCGCAGCACTGGCCGAATCGGACGCAGACCGGCGAATAGCCGAGACGTGGGAGAGCCACTTGGGCGCCTACCTCGACGCCGCCGGCGGCATCGACGGTGCCCATCGGATCGAGGGGGAACTCCCCGCGCCGCGTGCGACGGAACCGTTCGTTCCCGACGTGGACCCGAAGCGGGACGCCCGCTCGGGACACATCTACAACTTCCACTACCGCGCCAACGACGTCTACCTCGACAAGGACGCCGACTACGACGAGCGGGTCCTCGCACTGATGTACAAGCGGTTCCACGAGATGGACGTGCCTGAAATGATGGCCAGCATCGTCCTCCAGACCCGGGGCAAGCCCTGGGAGTACTACCGGGATATGGGCCGCCAGTTGTGGGACGAGGCGAGGCATGCGATGATGGGCGAGGTCTGGTTCGCCCGCTACGACATCGACTGGAGCAAGTATCCCAACCACGTCGGTTGGTCGATGCACCTGAACCTCGACCGGACGCCGCTCGAGCGCCACATCATCCTTTGGTACATCGAGCAGAACCTGATGGACGGCCGGACGGGCAAGCGCCTCGAGTGGAAGATCGCCCAATCTGCCAAGGACAGCCTCGCGACCTACTTCCAGGACTACGACTGGGCGGATGAGGTCCTCCACGCCCAGATTGGCCGCCGATGGCTCAAGCCGGACGTCGGGGACGTGAAGACGATGCTCGCTCGCGGCCGGGAAATCGCCGAGCGGCCTGCACCCTCGATCGAGGCTCGGGCGCGCACGACCGAGCAGCGGGACTGGTGGCCC
>DASWVS010000050.1:0-7694 GCA_036401135.1 Fimbriimonas sp. | reverse complement strand
CTTGGCGCTGGTGCGATCTAGTTCGAGATCGCGTGGATGTAGATGCGCGTGCCGTCGGTCGTGTCGTCCTTGCGGAGGGCGGTGAAACCGGCGTCGAGCAACGCCTGGGCGAGGAGTCTCATTCGCAGCAGGTTCGCTTTCGCGATCGTGCCCTGAATGGCAGCCGGAGCCGTGTCGTCGGTCGCCGCGTGCACGATGCCGAGCCGGCTCGGAGTGATCGCGCCTGTCGGGAGCGACTTCAGGAATGGCTGGACGAAGATGTCGACTTCCTTGCCTTCGCGGTGGAGCGTGTGGCCGAGGCTCGTCGACAGGTTCCCCTTGAGATCGAACAATCCACCCCAAGGCAGGCTCATGTCGCCGACGCGCATGCGAACTTCGGAGACCTTGAACTTGCCGACATACCCGCTGGCGGCGATCTGTCGGATGAGCGCGGGCAGGCCCTTGCTCTCGTCGAGTTGGTACTGCCGATAGAGGACGGCTGCCGCCTCGATCTTGGTATGCAGATCGGAGGTTCCGAAAAGATAATCCGAATGGTTAGTCGACAGCGAAACCGGGTTGTACGAGGAAGATGGGGATTCCGGGAGTTTCACAAGGTCGGCGACCTTGACATCGACCGACTGCCATTCCGGCGTGTTCGTGACAGCGGCGGTAGCTCGAACGAGATAGGTGCCCGATACTTCGGGAGCCGTCAGGGTGATCGTCGCAACCCCGCTCGCATCGGTGTTGACCGTCACGGAAGACTTGGTAGATCCACCGAGCGCGGCAGCGCCGACCTTGTCCGTCAACGGCCGGCCCTGGTCGTCGTTCGTCGTGTTGAGCCAGGGATAGACGACGCCGGTATGGTTGTGCCCGGCAGTGGTGGGATCCGCGACGACTTCGAAAGTCACCGGAACGCCCGCTTGACCCTGGAGAGCCGTGTCGGCGACCGTCGCGCTGATCGACACCGTGTTGAGGGTCGGCAGCGTCGGGAAGGTGAACCGGCTTCGGAAGGTGGGAGCGATAACACTCGGCAAGCCGGAAACGTTGCTGATGGTCCGGGCCAGCGTGTATCGAATGTTCGCGGGCGAACTTCGGACGGTGGTGGTCGTCGATGGGAAGGTGAGGCCCGCTCCGGTGGCGCGGTAGGTGCCCATGTCCGTCATTTTCGGACCGACGACCGGCATGTTCACGTTGACCAGGCACGCCCGGCCTTCAGGAACGCTCGCGGCCAAGTAGTAGGTTTTCCCCGCTTCGAGCGTCACCGGCGTGATGGACTGATAGATATACGTCCCGATGACCGTGTCTTCGAACGCGACGTTGGCGGAAGCCACCAAAGCCTGGGTGGATGCGTCGAAGATTCCGACGGTGTTCGTCCCCTGTCTCGGCTCCTGAAACTCGTAGCCGAGTTGGGTAACGACGATATTTTCGGATGGCACGATCGCCCGGGCGACCGTGATGCTCTGGGATGTGGTTTGAAGGAAGCCGCTTCGTGCGGCAGCAGAGGCGTACGAGTAGGCTGCGTGGTCGGCAAGCGCGGAAGCACCCACCGCCAGGAGCAGCATACAGACCATTCCACGTAAATTTTGCAAGAGTGAACCTCCGAGGTGAACTCATTTAAGTTTACAGAGGAGTAGCAAAAGATGTAAGGTATTGAACCCCCCGATATTGCCACCTTGACGATAGAAAGCCCTACTTTCCGCGTTGCGGGCCGCCGCGGGGCCGCTTGCTATATACTCACACTTCCACTATGTCCTTCCTCAAAAGGTGGCTCAAGCGGACTGCCGTGGACGAAGCCACACAGGGCCCCCTCTATCGGGAAGTGCGCGAGGCGATGGTCGACGTGCAGGCCTACGCCCGATCCCACGGGGGCGAAATCCGCCTCATCTCGGTTTCCGAGGAAGGGGACGTGCGGATCAAACTGTACGGAACCTGCCGCGGATGCCCGATGTCGGCGATCACGATCAAGCTCGGCGTCGAGCAGCAGCTTCGGCGCCTCGTTCCCGGCGTCCGCAAAGTGATCCAGGAGACCTGAGGAGCCTTATGGCTGGAGGCCCGGCGTCCACTTTCTGGAGGGCATGTGGGTCAACTCGGCCATGCGGGCGATAAAGAAACCGACGGCGTCTCCGAACTCCTTGATCGTGAGCGAGTCACGGTTGCCGGCCACGAGCGGTCCCAGCTTGGCCGCGGCTCCGAACTCGATCAGCCGCATCGCCTGAGTCTTCTGGGCCGGGTTCGTCAGCGTGAGTCGCTTCGGGTCGTACTTCACCTTCACCGGCGTGAACTTGAACGCGGGCTTCGCCGCGTCGAACATCCGTCCGAGTTCCAGGATGACCTGGCCGCGTGTGACCGGCTTCGTCGCCGAGGGGATGCTCGGAGTTCCGAAATTCCGCCCCAGCACCGGCTTCATCACCGTGCTCGCCCTGGCGAACACGGCCCTGGCCTCCGCCTGGCTCACCGGCGTCGCAAGGTCGACGGTGGCAGGGGCGCGGGGCTTCGGTTTGGAGATGGAATCCCGCGGCTCCTGCGCGAGCGTGATCGCTACCGTAGCCGTTAGGACGAAGAGTGCGATGGGCTTCATAGGGTTGTCACCGCCCCACTGATGCGGAAGGCCTCCATCTCCTCGAGGGCACGGCCGGTCCCGATCGCGACACAGTGTAGGGCATTATCCGCTACTCTGACGGGAATATCGGTGACGCTGTTCAACAATCTGTCAAGACCGCGCAGCAATGCGCCGCCGCCACTCAGGGTGATGCCCCGTTCGATGATGTCGCTCGACAATTCGGGTGGCGTCTCCTCGAGCACGCCGCAGATCTTCTCGGCGATCTGCCGCACCGGCTCCTGCAGCGCCTCCCGGACCTCCTCGCTCGTGACCTCGACGCTCTTCGGCAAACCTGCGATCAGGTCCCGGCCGCGGATCTCCAGCCTCAGCTCCTGCTCGAGCGGGTACGCGGACCCGATCTTGATCTTGATCTCCTCCGCCGTCGGTTCCCCGATCATGAGGTTGTACGCGTTCCGAATGTGGCGCACGATCGCCTCGTCGAGCTTGTTGCCACCGATGCGCAGGCTGCTCGAGACGACGGGGCCGTTGAGCGAGATCACGGCGATGTCGGTGGTGCCCCCGCCCAGATCGACGATGAGGTTGCCCCCGGGAGTACCCACGGGAAGGCCGGCTCCATAGGCGGCGGCCATCGGCTCCTCGATCGTCAACGCCAGCCCGGCTCCTGCCTCCTTGGAAGCCTTGATCACCGCCCGCCGCTCCACGTTCGTCACGCCGCTGGGCACGCAGATCAGCGTCGTGGGCTTCAGGAGCCGATGTCTGCCGCACGTCCGGTCGAGGATGTACTGGAGCATCTTGAGGGTCGTCGTGTAGTCGGCGATGACCCCGTCCTTCAGTGGTCGGATCGCGGCGATATTTTCGGGCGTCCGCCCCAGCATGTCGCGCGCCTCGTTGCCCACGGAGAGGACCTTCCCGTTCTGGGTGTTCACGGCGACGACGGTCGGCTCGGCCAAGACGATGCCTTTACCTCGGCGATAGACGAGGATGTTCGCCGTGCCGAGGTCGATACCGATTTCGGGAACGAGTTTCAAGCTTCGATTTCGCTGGCTCTGGGATCGAGCTCCTGGGTGTTGATACGCTCGATGGTACCCCCCAGCCTCCGAACGTTCTCCTCGAGCTTCTCATAGCCGCGATCGATCCAGTGGATGTTCTTGACCACAGTCTCGCCCTCGGCCGCCAAACCGGCGAGCACGAGCGCCGCTCCGGCTCGAAGGTCGCTCGCCTCCACGGTCGAGCCCTTGAGACTGTCGACGCCGCTGATGATCGACGTCCGGCCTTCTACCCGAATCGCTGCGCCCATGCGGTTGAGCTCCTGGATGTGCCCGATCCGGCTCTCGTATACCGTCTCCTCGACCATGCTGACGCCCTCGGCGAGAGATAGGACCGCCGCCATCGGCTGCTGCATATCGGTGGGGAATCCAGGATGCGGCATCGTTTTGACCCGGATGCCTCGGAGGCGCTTGTCCGACCACGTGCGGATCCAGTCCGCCCCTTCTTCGATCTGCGCACCCGCTTCGCGAAGTTTGCTGACCAGAGCCGACTGGTCCTCGGGAAGGATCCCGCGGACGGTCACATCGCCCCCGGTGATCACGCCGGCGAGCATATAGGTCCCCGCCTGCATCCGGTCCGCCGGAATTCGAAACTCGGCGCCGGCCAGTTCCCTGACGCCGTTGATCGTGACCGTGGAAGTCCCAGCCCCTTCGATCCGCGCCCCCATTCGGTTGAGAAACGCGGCAAGAAAAACGACTTCCGGCTCCATCGCCGCATTGCGGATCACGGTGATACCCTTCGCCAGGGTCGCGGTGGCCATCAGGTGCTGCGTGGTTCCCGCGCTCGGAAAGTCGAGATAGATCTCGCACCCTTGCAGCTCCTTCGCCTTGACGTGGTAGACGCCGGCGCTCAGGTCGATCTCCGCACCCATGGCCCGGAGCCCCTTCAGGTGGAAGTCGACGGGGCGCGCCCCGATCTTGCACCCGCCCGGGGCCGGGAGAGTGACCTCGCCGGTCCTTGCGAGCAAGGGCCCGAGAAGATAGAAGGACGTCCGGATGGAGCGAACCATCTCTTCGTCGACCTCGCCCATGCGGCAATCGGAGCAGTCGATGATGAGCGAGCCTTCGCGCCATTGGACCTTCGCCCCGAACCTCTCGAGAAGAAGCGTCTTGATCCGTGTGTCGGAAACGTCGGGAACGTTATGCAGGATCGTGGTGCCTTCGGTGAGGACGACCGTCGAGAGCACGGCAAGGGCCGTGTTCTTGCTCCCTGCGACGTCGATCTCCCCAAGCAGCCTCTTGCCGCCCGCTAGTAAAAATGCATTCATAGAGTAACCCTCCGTCCGTGGCTGGTCGTTCTACTATTGTAGCAACCTCGGCAGCTTGTATCAAGTGTACCGTTGCGCAGATTGTGCAACCTTGAACGAGGAACGGCGTGTCGTTTTCGAACGGCCACCTGCAGTCCCGTTTCGATAGACGCTTCCTGCATCAGGGGTTGTTCCGTGTCTCGGAGGGAACGTCCTCCGACTCCGCAAGCGTGGGCGGTGGCGCCGTGACGGGAAAGTGGCAGAAATACCGGCGCATGCCTTCAACCGTGGCCTCGGGATCGTTCGTCGCACAGAAGTCCCGTGCGTTGGGACACCTTCCGGCGAAGCGGCAGCCGATCCAGCGGGTGTGCGGGTCCGGGATCTCTCCGCGAGGCGCCTCCGGGAGGTGCATGAGCCTCTCGATCGAGGGCGCGGACTCCAGAAGCGCGGACGTGTACGGGTGACGCGGCCGGTTGAAGATCTCCTCCGTCGGCCCTTCTTCCACGATGCGGCCGAGGTACATGACGGCGACTCGGTCGGCGAGGAACCGAACGGTCGTCAGGTCGTGCGAAATGTAGAGGAAAGAGCACCCGTTCTTGGCCTGTATGTCCTTCAACAGGTTCAGGATCTGCGCCCGAATGCTCAGGTCGAGCGCGGCCGTCGGTTCGTCGCAGATCACCAGGGGCGGCTTGAGGGCCAACGCCCGTCCGATCGCCACCCGCTGGCGCTGTCCCCCCGAAAGCTGGTGGGGATAGCGCGACGCAGCCTCCTTCGGAAGCCCGACTTCTTCGAGAATCTCGCCCGCGGGCCGTCGCTTCCCGACGAGATGAACCGGCTCGACCACCGACCGCCCGACTCTCCACTTGGGGTTCAGGCTGGCGAACGGGTCCTGCCAGACCATTCCGACGCGCTCGGCAAGCCGGCGGTGCGTCCCGTGAACGCGGCTGCCCAGGAGCTCGATCTGGCCGTCCTTGAGCGGTTGGAGCCCGAGGACCGCCCTGGCGAGCGTCGTCTTTCCGCACCCCGACTCTCCCACGACCGCGACGGTTTCGCCGGGATCGACGCGCAGGGAGACGCCGTCGAGGGCGCGCACGGAACCGGAAGGCGTGCTGAATTCCACGGCGGCGCCGTCGATCTCGAGAAGGGCGGTGTTACTCAGGGTCGGTCCTCATACATGCTTTGGCTGAAGAACAGCCTCTGACCGAGCTTCTTCAGGAAATCCTGCCTCTCGACCACGATCAGGTTCGTTACGCGCTCCGACCGGGTCACACGAACTTCGTCCCGACTGAGCAGGTGCAGCCGGGTCTGCCCGTCGACCGACAGCACGGAATCGCCATCGCTTTGTACCCGAAGATGGATTTCCGCCTCCGGGCGGAGCACCAGGGACCGGGCGGTCAGGGTGTGGGGCGCGAGGGCGGTGAGGGCGAACGCCTGCACCATCGGTTCGAGAAGCGGGCCGCCGGCGGAGAGGTTATAGGCGGTCGATCCCGTCGGCGTGCAGACGATCACCCCGTCCGCCGGGTAGCTCGCGATCTGGTAGCCGTCGACGTCGATGTCGAAGGTCATCATCCTGCCCGTGACCGAGCGTTGGATCACCACCTCGTTCAGCGAGTGCAGCGCCGCCACCGACTGGCCGCCCCGCATCATGTCGGCACGGATCATCATCCGTCTCTCGATCGGGGCCTGGCCGGAGAGATACTCCTCCAGGCAACAGGCGACGTCCTCGCCGCGGCACTGGGTGACGAAGCCGAAGCGCCCATAATAAACGCCGAGGATCGGGGTGCCGGTCTCGGAAGCGAGGTGCGCGGCCCGGATCAGCGTCCCGTCGCCTCCGAAAGCGACGATGACCTCGGCGCGGCCGAACTCCGACCGATCCACCACCGGCAGCGGCAGGAAACGGCCCGAGTCCGAATCGACTCCCACAAAAGCCTGGTTCGCTTGCAGCCTCGCCGCACACTCGGCGGCAGCCTCGATCGCGTCGGGCCGGTGCCCGTTCACCACCAGGTGGATGCGCAGCCTATCCAATGGACCTCATGCGTTGAAGATTCTGTTTCAACTCGACGTCCTCAGGATACAGTTTGAGCGCCCGTTCCAGCAGTTCGACCGCCTGGTTTCGCCGGCCCGATCGCTCCAGGGTCACGGCGAGGTTGTTGTAGGCGGCCAGAAACTTGGAGTCGGCGGCGAGGCTGGACCGGAAGGCTGCCTCGGCTTGGGGCAGCCGGTTGTTGCGCAGATGCACCAACCCGATACCGTTCAAGGCCTCGGCGTTGTTCTTGTCCTGCTTCAAAGCCTGAAGGTAGTGGTACTCGGCGCCCTTGAAATCTCCCGCCTCCCAGAGCGCGTTCGCGAGATCCAGCCGCACGGATAGCTGCGAAGGATCCGCGCGGATCACCTCCTTCCAGGCGACGACCGCCCGCGGCATGTCTCCGGACCTCGACGCGGCTGCCCCCAGATTGATCTTCGCAGAGACGGAACTTGGAACCAAGCCGGAGAGCTTGTCGAACAAGGCCAGCGACTCGCGATATTTGCCCGCGCGATAGAGATGCAGGCCGAGGTTGTTCAACGTGTCGATGTCGCCCGGCGCGATGCTTAGGGCTTGGCGGTAAGCCTGCTCCGAACCCGCAGCGTCGCCGGCGCGGCCTCTCAGGACCCCGAGGTTGAACCACAGGTTGACGTTGTTCTTGGCGTCGTTCTTGATCCTTTCATAGAGAGCGAGCGCCTGCTGGCCTCGGTTCGTGTTCACATAGGCGTCGCCGAGGGTGAGGGCGAGGCTGATGTCGCTCTTGTCCGCCTGAACCGCCTTCTCCAGGTAGGGCAGAGCCTCCAGGTATCTCCGATGGCGAACGAGCACAAGACCCGCAT
>DASWVS010000049.1:0-5944 GCA_036401135.1 Fimbriimonas sp. | reverse complement strand
GGTGGAGGGCATCGATGCGCCAAGGTCCATCCTCTCGGTGATGCGCCCGGCGGCATTCTGGGTCATGATGCCCTGGCCCCCCATCCCGCCGCCTCCGAAGCCTCCCGGGCCGGCAGGCCCGCCGATCTGGCCCAGCGTGTTCACGAAAGCGGCGACGTTGGGCGCGCTCGTCAGAGGGTCGGGAGCGAAGGCGTAAGGAAGGTTCGGAAACCCCGTGACGAACCTCGCCTCGATGTCCTTCAACTCCTCGAGGTCGTTGAGGATCGTGCTCTTGGCCGTCAGTTTGAGCGTTTTGGGATCGGTGATGTCGACCGCGTAGTTCGGCGTCCACGTCAGCCCCTTCTCGAGGGAGACCATGAGGATCCGGCCTGCGCCCTCGACCCGGAAGCGCAGGCCCCGGGCCGGCGAGGTCGTCGCGGCGGTGGTGGAGAGGGTGCCGGTCGAAGCCGCCACGCTCGTGATCATCGGCTTCTGGATGGCGACCGTCTCGTTCCCCGTCTCGATCAGCACGACCTGTCCCGCCGCGGAAACCAGCTTGCCCGTGATCTGCTTCCGGGTCACCTCGTCGCCGTTGAGGATGCCCAACCGCACCTGCTTGCCCACATTGGCCGCCAGCAGTTGGTCGAGCGAGACGATCGCTGATTTCGTCGTCCGCTCGTGGGTCGTCGCGACCACCTCGCGTAGCTTTGCGCCGCCGTCGGTGGCGAACCAGAGCGTGCCCAGAGACGCGTCCGGGATCTTTTCGAGCCAGTACTCGCCGGAACCGGGGACCTCGATGCTGCGGAAGACGACCGCCAGCCCATTCTTGAAAAGCGACGCCTCTTCGATGGAGGCGGACACCGGTTGCTCCTGGACGACGATCAGGCCTGCGGACAGCAGTGCTAATATCATTCGGATCCTCCTTACCGTTGCATGTGACGCGTCGGTGCGCTAGGCGTCACGCCGAAAGCAAAGAGATGACGAACAAAGAGGCCGGAACAAACCCGATCATTTCGCTGCTGGCGATCCTCACGCTGTGCTATGCCGCTGCCTTCGTCGGCTCGCAAGGGGCGTTCCAGGGGCTGCAGGGGTGGTATCTCACGCTCGCGCGGCCGTCGTGGGCGTTGCCCGTGTGGCTTTGGTCCCCGCTGCTCTCGGTGGTGTCGGGCTGCCTCGGGATCGCCGGATGGCTTGTCTGGCGCGCGCCCGCCAACCGTCGACGAACGGCGGCGCTGGCGCTCTTCGCGGGGCTCGTGATCCTCGCGGGCGCGTGGCCCTGGATCTTTTTCGTGGGGAGACAGTTGGGGCCCGCGTTCTGGGCCGCGTGCGTGCAGATCGTCCTGTCGCTCGCCGCCCTGGCGGGGTTCGCGAGGGTCCGCGCGGTTGCCGCCCTGCTTCTGGCTCCCGTCGTTTTTTGGACAATCTACGCGGCTTTTCTTAGCTTTTTCATCTGGAGATTCAACCAATGAAGCCGATTATTGCGGTGGAACTGGTATTTTTCCTATGCAAAGCGTTTATAGTAATGGCGTGATGGCCTTGCGGCAACAGGACGTGACCGCACCACGGATGGAGCGTATAAGAAGTATGACTGAGCCCGCTTGGGAGGCTGGAAGCGGCATGGACGCACCGACCAACTCTTGGATTCTGGTGCTCGAAGACGACGAGGACGATCTCACCCTGACGGTGCGGGCGCTCAAGCGCGTGGCCGCGGGCGTTCGAGTGGAGGTGGCGTCGGACGGCGAGGAGGCTCTCCGAGTCCTCGCCCGCGACGACCTGCCGACCCTGGTCCTGATGGATGCCCACATGCCGAAGGTTTCGGGCCTCGACCTGTTGCAGGCGGTGAAGGGCCATCCTCGCCTCTCGAGGATCCCCTTCGTGGTGTTCAGCTCGTCGATCGCCCCGCAAGAAGTGCGCGAGCTGCAGGACGAGGGAGCGACGGAGATCGTCACCAAGCCGCTGGATTTCAGCGACTACGAGACCTCCCTGAAGCAGGTTGTCGACCGATTCCTGATGTGAAGAGCGGCGGAATCGAGGGCGCCGGCGGCTACCAGTTCGTCAAGACGCTGGCCGTCCCCTCGTCCGACATCGACGAAATGGGCCACGTGAACAACGTGGCGTACCTCCGGTACGTCGAGGCGGCCGCGCGAGAGCACTCCGAAAGCGTCGGCCTCGACATCGAGCGGTACCGGGAACTCGGCGGGGTCTTCGTCGTTCGAAAGCACACGGTGGTCTACCACCGTCCGGCCCGCCTTGGCGAGACTCTCGATCTGCGGACCCGGGTCGTCGCGTCGGCGGGCGTCAGGGCGACGCGCGAGGTCCATATCTACCGGGGCGAGGAGCTGCTGGTCGAGGCATCGACCGACTGGGTCTGGGTGGACCCGGAGAGCTACCGGCCGAAACGGATCCCCGCGGAGATCCACGCCGCGCTGCCGCCGGTCTAGCGGGAACGCGCAACAAAAAAGGGTTGCGGAAGCTCTTCCGCAACCCTTTGCCTTGTTCGGGATCAGTCGTTGTAGGCTCTCGCCTTCTCGACGTCCAGATGGGTGGGAATCCGGAAGAGGAAAGTGCTTCCCTTGCCGACCTCGGAGTCGACCCAGATTTTGCCCATGTGCACCCGGTCGACGAGGTGGTGGACGAGATAGAGCCCCAGCCCCGTCCCGTAGATCTTCCGGTTGTCCTCGTTGTTCACGCGGTGGAACCGTTCGAACACCTTGGTCTGATGGTCCTTCGGGATGCCGATGCCCTGGTCCTGGACGCCGAAGAGCAGCGTGTCCCCCTCGTTCGTCGCGTGCACGGTCACGTCGCCGCCTTCGGGCGAATACTTGATCGCGTTGTTCAGGAGGTTGGTGAAGATCTGATCGAGCTTGTCCTCGTCGGCGACGATCGAATCCGGCATCTTGTTGTGGATCTTCAGCTTCACCTTGTGCTTGTGCGAAGCCTGTTGCTGGACGCGAACCACCTTGTCGAGGAGGGCGTTGATGTCCACCGTCGAGTAGTTGGGCTTCAGCGACTCGCCCGCCTCGATTCTCGCGGTGTTGAGCAGGTCGTCGATCAGCCGCTTCAGCCGATCGCACTCGTGGTCGATGATCATGTGGAACTCGCGACGCTCCTCCGACGTGAACGTGTCGTCCATGAGGAGGGTGCTGACGAACCCTTTGATCGCCGTGAGCGGCGTCCGCAGCTCGTGCGAGGCCATCGCGACGAAGTTCGACTTCATCTTGTCGATGTTCTTCATCTCGGTGATGTCCGTGAGGATCACGACCATCCCGAGGTCTTTGCCGTCCTCGCTGTGGACGCCCGCCGCCTGCACCTCGTACACCCGCTCCGTGTTGAGCACGTGCATGGTCAGCTCGCGCTTTTGGCCCTCGCCTTCGCGCCCGGCCTGCACGAGGTCGTGGAACTCGTCGTTCTGGATCACGTCGCGGGCGCTCTTGCCCACCGCTTCGGGCCCGATGTTGAAGATCGACCGCGCGCTGGCGTTGATCTGGCTCAGCCGGCCCTCGGCGGAAACCAGGATGATGCCCGAGGTAAGGGATTCGAAGGTTTGAAGGAGCTCTTCGCGCTCCTCGACGACCTCGCGGTAGAGCTGGAGGTTCGCGATGATCGCGCCCACGTTCCGCGCCATCCGCTCGAGCAGCCGGACGTCCTCGTCGTTGAAGTCCTCGCCGTGGCGCTTGTTGAACGCGTGGAGAACGCCGATCGTGTTCCGGTCGATGACCCGGTTCTCCTCGTCCCGCTTCTCGATCACGAGCGGGACCGTGACCCCGTTGTTGACGTGGAGCAGGGCGAAGAGGTCCTTCACCGCGCGCGGGTCGTTGGTCGCGTCGTGGAAGATGACAGGCTCGCAGTCGCGGAACGCCTGTCCCGAGATCCCCTGGCTGGCCCGCACCCGGAAGCGGCGCAGTTTGTCGTCGTCCACCCCATAGCTGGGAGGGATGCCGATCAGGTCCCCCGCTTCGCGATCGTAGAACATGATCACGATCTTCTCGGCCTGAAGGATCATCGCGATGCGCTGCACGAGGCGGCGCAGGGTCGCGTCGGCTTCGTTGATGGGGGCGACGTCCAGGCTGCTCTCCGGCGCCGGTCGGACCGGCGCGGCCTGGGCCTGGCTCGCTTCGAGCTCCTTTACACGCTGCTGGAGTTGAACGATCAGCTGGTCGCGATCATCGCCACCCGCGGTCGTATTCGCAGACAAAGACACGCTTGACAAGATACCTCCGAGAACCCTCTCGTCGGACGCACGGCACTGAGCAACACGACATATCGGGAACCACCTATACAGACGCCGATCCGTGGTGCCACTGTTCATTTCGGTGCGTATACTGAGGCAGGCATGGCGCATCAACTCGAGGAATTACCGCTGTTCCCACTGAACACGGTGATCTTCCCCTACGCAACCTTGCAGCTCCATATCTTCGAGCCGAGGTATCTCGAGATGGTGCGGATGTGCCTGGATTTCGACCGCCCCTTCGGGATCGTCCTGATCCGCGCGGGGGGCGAGCAGGGGAAGCACGACGATCCCTACATGGTGGGCACGGTCGTGCGGGTGGTGAAGGTCCTGCACACCTACGACGACGGCCGCCTCGACATCCAGGTCATCGGCGAGCGCCGGTTCCGGATCCGGCGAATGGACGAATCCCGTCCCTATCTCGTGGGCTACGTCGAGCCGGTGGTGGAGATGGAGATCGACGAGCCGGGGCAGGCGGAATCGCTCTTCCAGCGGGCGAGAGAGGAGTTCGAGATTTTGGTCCAGCGGCTCTTCGCCCGGCAGGAGTTCTCGGTCCAGGTCGTCTTTCCCAGCGACCCGATCGCCCTTTCCTTCACGATCGCGAACCTCCTCCCCATGGAGAACATCGAGAAGCAGCGGCTCCTGGAGACCACGGACACGACCGAGCGCATCGAGGAGCTGCTGCCGATCCTCGAGAACCAGATTCTGGAAGCCCGCCAGTCGCCCCCCTACTACCGGATCAGCTCCGACGAGATGCGGGACTGGATCACCCCGAACTAACGGCTACTCCTGGGCCGGTTCGACTTCGACGACCTTGCCGTGCTGTCCCCGCGAGGCGGTGAACAGGGAGATGCCTCGGTTGGCGACCAGCGAGCCGACCAACCCCATCACGATCAGGAGCAGGATCCTCAGCACGACGTTGAAGAGCGTCGGACCGACCTGGTTCAGATCGATCGCCTCGCCCGGCTTCAATCCCAACGCCTCGCGGGGAGGGGTGTTGAACATGCCGAAGGCGAGTTGGAAGACGAGAAGCATGAGCGCCACGCCTCCGAGAAACGTCAGAACGCCCAGAACCGACCCGAAGGCATCCCGACTGCCGCGCACGGCCCTCCCTGCCATATGAAAGTAGGATACTTCAACCGCGCGCGCCGGATCACAGGTCGAGGCCGATCCAACCGACCGCGTCGACGATGTCGTCGAAACGCCGCATCTCGGAGGGCAGGTTGTCCAGGATCTGCTCGCCGTAGCGCTTGGTCCGCAGGCGCGGGTCCAGGAGCGCGATGATCCCCTTGTCCTCCGAGCGGCGGATCAGCCGGCCCGCCCCCTGACGCATCATCATCTTGGCCTGCGGCAGCGTGTGCTCGCGGAACGCGTCCAGCCCCATCGTCTGCAGATAGGCCATCCGCGCGATCTGCGGCGGCTCGACCGGCACTTCGAACGGAACCCGGACGAGAGCCACACACGAGCAGGTCTCTCCGGGGGCGTCGAAGCCGGTCCAGAACGACCGGAGGGCGAACAGCGACGCGTGGACGTTGCTCAGGAACTTCTCCCCGACCGTTCCCGCGCCCGACCTGAGCTGAGTGTAGACCGGGAGTTCGGGAGGAAGGTCCATGAAAGCGAGCACCCCCTCCATCTCGCGCCGGGAGTGGAAGAGGGCGAGAGTTCTGCCCTGGAGGGTGCCGATGATGTGCGTGAGCTCCCGTGCCAGCTTCCGGTAGTAAAGCTCCTCCGTGCCCT
>DASWVS010000048.1:0-2470 GCA_036401135.1 Fimbriimonas sp. | reverse complement strand
TGCCAAGGATCGCCTTCGCCAGGCCGATCTGGATCCCGTCCACGCTGCAGTAGAAGAGGGTGCCAATCGGACCCACCTCCTCGCCGTGCTTGATCGCGTAGGCGACCTGCATGAGCTTGGTGAAGAAGGTGGTCAGGAAATACAGCCCGGCGTAGACCGCGCCTGCGATCCGTCCCTGCTGGAACATCGACGAGATCGCCAGGACCAGGCTCGCGTGGAGCGCCGCCGAGAGCGTCATGATCAGCACCATCTTGGGCCCGATCCAAGGATCGTCGGCGAAGAACCCGTAGTCGCGGAAGCTGAGGAGCCCGTACAGGTAGAAAACGGTGGACGGGATCACCATCATCAGCAGCACCGGCAGGAAGATGCCGACCCACTTGCCGATCATGTAGTCGGCCTTGGTACAGGGCTTGCTCAGGTACACGAGGAGCGCGTTGGCGCGGTTGTCGTTGGCGATCGCCCCCGCTCCGAGCAGGAGGGCCGTCACCAGGATCAGAAGCTGGGCGAAGGAGAAGCCGTGGAGGAACTGGTCCTTCCATACGATCTTTCGAAGGAAGGTGTCGGTCAAACCCATCCCCTGCGCCTGTCCCTGGGATTGGGCGGCGGTTGCCTGCTCGATGAAGAACAGCACCGCGATCATCACGAGGTAGTACCAGCCGCTGAGGGCGGTGGCGACCCAGTAGCCCTTCGTCTTGAAGGCGCGGAGGATGCTTGTCCGCGAGATCACCCACCAGCGAAAGGTGGGCGACTCGAGCGGTCCGTCGTAGTTCCTATAGGAGAGGTCGGCGATCTGCATGGGTCGTTGAAAAAGGATGCTAGGCGACGGCCTCCAGGAACGCTTCTTCGAGCGACCGCTCGGCGGTGTGGAACCCCCGGACCTGCGTTCCCGCCTCCCGGGCTGTTTGGAGCACCAGCCGGTGGGTTTCTGCGTACGGTAGCTTCGACTGGAGGCGGATGGTGCTGTGGTGGACGCTCAGGACGGTGAGCCCCTTCGACTCGGCGATCGCGAGGAAGTCGTCGCTCTCCTCACGAAGCTCCACGTCGACCGGGTGGCCCTCGATCCGTTTCAGGTCCTTGATCGTGCCCTCCGCCCGCAGGTGGCCGGCCATGACCACGATCACCCGGTCGCAGACGCGCTCGATGTCGGGCAGCAGGTGCGAGCTGACGAGCACGTTCACGCCCTTGCCGTGGGAGATCGAGCGGACCAGTTCGAGCATCTCCTCCCGTCCCGCCGGGTCGAGCCCGTTGGTCGGCTCGTCCAGCAACAGAAGCCGCGGGCCGTGCACCAGCGCCTGCGCCAGCTTGATCCGCTGCTTCATGCCCGTCGAATAGGTTTCGACGTTGCGGTAGCGCGCCTCGCCGAGACCGCAGTACTCCAGCACCTCGTGGGCGCGGCGGATCGCCTGCGCGTGGGGCATCCCCGCCAGTTCTCCCGCGTAGGCGACGAACTGCACGGCGGACATCCCGGGGATATGGCAGTCCTGCTCCGGCATCAGCCCGACCTTCTGGCGGATCGACCGACCTTCGTGCCGGATATCGCTGCCCAGGACGCTCCCCTCGCCTTCGGCGGGCTCGACGAACCCCAAGAGAGTCTTGATCAAGGTCGTCTTGCCCGCGCCGTTGGGCCCGAGAAGGCCGGTGCAGCCCTCCGGGATGCCGCAGGTGAAGTCGCTCAGGGCGGTGAACTCCCCATAGCGCACAGTTAGGTTGCGGATTGTGGCGACAACGCTCAACGGTGATTCACTTTACCGAGATACGACGGGCAACCTTGGGTATTCGTCCCTGCGACCCTGGCAACCGAGGCTGTTCCTCAACATGGACCCACCTCCTCCCGTGCCATGCAGCCGCGCCTGCGAGCTTCGTTTTCCGTGCCACAGGAGTGTCGAGCTTGGGGTTTCAGTATATTAGCGAGGTTGGCAGGAACCGAATGGAGTTGCCAAATTCGCCGAGAATCCCGATTTACCAGGCTCCGACCGGATCCATCGCCGGGCCGGAACTGGCCGCGGCCGTCGCCGCCGTGGGGGGTATGGGCGCGATGGGTCTCACCTGGACGACGCCGGATGAAGCGAGGCGCAAGGTCGAATGGGTTCGGCGAAGGACCGGGGGGTCGTTCCAGGCGAACTTCGCCCTCCACTTCGAACCTGCCGCCCTGGCTTCGGTCCTCGAGGCCGGCGTGCCGGTGGTGACGTTCTCCTGGGGCCTTCCGGTGCGCGAGGCTGCGCTCGTTCGCTCCTTCGGCGCGGGGCTCGGCATCCAGGTCGCTTCGCCGGAGGGGGCGAGGCGAGCTTTGGAGTTTGAGCCCGACTTCCTCGTCTGCCAAGGAATCGAAGCCGGAGGACACGTGCAGTCCATGCTTCCCCTTTGGAAGGTCCTGCCCGAGGTGGTGGAGGCGGCCTCGGAGGTGCCGGTGGTCGCGGCCGGCGGAATCGCCACCGGGGCGGCGATCGCCAGGGCCATCGCCGTAGGGGCG
>DASWVS010000047.1:0-6757 GCA_036401135.1 Fimbriimonas sp. | reverse complement strand
GGAGAGGGACCGTAATAATTAGACGGCGCCTCGACGGACGGAACGGTTCATGAGGAGCCAGTACAGGCCGAGCTGCCTTACGGCGTCGATGAACTCGTCGAAATCGACCGGTTTGCGGATGTAGCTGTTCGCGCCAAGGTTGTAGCTCTCGACGATGTCCCGCTCTTCGTCGGACGAGGTCAGGATGACCACCGGGAGCGCCTTCGTCTTGTCCTCGTGCCGAATCCGCTGCAGCACTTCGAGGCCGCTCACCTTGGGAAGCTTCAGATCGAGCAGAACCAGGTCGGGAAGCTTGTGGGTGTCGCTGAAGAGGAACTCGAGAGCCTCGGCGCCGTCGCGGGCGACTCGGATGATGTTGGGAATCTCGCTCTGACGCATCGCGCGCAGCGTAAGCTGCTCGTCGTCCGCATTGTCCTCGACAAGGAGTATCGTTTTCGGTTCGCCAGCCATTTTCCCTCTCGAAAAGCCCCTCGGCGTTTTGATTCCGCCGAATATCTATGGCAACGTATTATCCCCTATGGTTCCCCTCGGGTTCTAGGGCATTCAAGCGGCAATCCCAACAACCTTGGCACCATCCCCGTCGTAAGATAGGTTGTTAAGTCTATGGACAGCGTCTATCGGCATCTTACCCAGATCGTCCAGCCGACCGATTTGCATAAGCTCAAGGATAAAGAGTTAGGCGAATTGGCGCGTGAGGTCCGGCAGGCGATCCTTGACAACGTCAGTCGAACGGGAGGGCACTTCAGCTCCAACCTGGGGACGGTCGAGCTGACGGTGGCGATGTACGCTTCCTACAACGTCCCACCCGACAAGGTGATCTGGGACACCGGGCACCAGGCCTACCCCCACAAGCTGCTGACCGGCCGTCTCGATCGGTTCCAAACGCTGCGCAAGAAGGACGGCCTGAGCGGCTTCCTCAAGCGGGACGAGCACCCCCTCGACCTGTTCGGCGCCGGGCATGCCGGGACCGCGATTTCCGCCGCCCTGGGGTTCGCCGCCGCGCGCGACCGGATGGGGACGACCGAGAAGGTGGTCGCCGTCGCCGGAGACGCCTCGATCGGCTCGGGCATGAGCTGGGAAGCCCTGAACCATGCGGGAGAGATGGGCACGGACATCACGGTCGTTCTCAACGACAACCGCATGTCCATCGCGCCCAACGTCGGCGCCCTGACGAACTACCTTTCGAAGCTTCGGTCGCGTCCGTTGGTCCAGACCCTGGCGCGGCGGGCGAAGCGGGTCGTGGAGCGAATGCCCGAACCCGTCGTTCGAATGGCGGCGGGCTTCCGCCACGGCATCACGCATTATATGGCGCCGGAGGAAACGGGCACGATCTTCGAGGAGTTCGGATTCGAATATATCGGTCCCGTCGATGGGCACGATCTGCCGACGCTCCTCGAGGTTTTCCGCAACATCAACGAGTGCGACTACCCGGTGTTCGTGCACGCCATCACCGTGAAGGGGAAGGGATACGACGTGGCGGAGGAGGACGCGCGGAAGTGGCACGGCGTCGTTCCCTTCGATCTGGATGCCGGCATCATGGCGAAGTCGGCCGGGCCCGTCACGTTTACCCAGGCGTTCGGCGACGCGATCGTCGAAGCCGCCCAGAAGGACGACAAGGTCGTGGCGATCACCGCCGCCATGCCCGACGGCACCGGCCTCGTCAAGTTCCACGAGCTGTTCCCGGACCGTTTCTACGACACCGGCATCGCCGAGCAGCATGCGGTGACCTTCGCGGCGGGGATGGCGGCCGCCGGGCTCCGGCCGGCGTGTGCGATCTATTCGACCTTCCTCCAGCGAGGCTTCGACCAGGTCCTCCACGACGTCTGCATCCAGAATCTGCCGGTCCGATTCTTCCTCGATCGCGCCGGCCTGGTGGGAGACGACGGTCCGACTCACCACGGCGTCTTCGACCTCTCCTTTCTGGGGCTCATCCCCAACCTGACGATCCTCGCGCCCCGGGACGCGACCGAGCTCCGGCAGATGGTGCAGTGGTCGATGGGCTACGACGAGGGCCCGACCGCCGTTCGTTACCCGCGCGGGGCGGGCGACGACCTACTGCCGGAGTCGCGCACGCCGATCGTGCGGGGCCAAGCGGAGATCCTGTGCGAGGGTGAAGACGTCGTCCTGTGCGGCATCGGTTCGATGGTGGGCGCGGCCTGGCAGGCGGCGAAGCGGCTGAGGAAAAGCGGAGTGGAGGCGACCGTCGTCAACGCCCGCTTCTCCAAACCCGTCGACGCGGCAATCATCGGCGCTGCCGCCGCCAAAACCGGGCGGATCCTGACGATCGAGGAGAACGTGGCTTCGGGAGGCTTCGGCCAAAGCGTCCGCGACATCCTCCCGCCGGGCGTGGAGCACAAGATCCTCGCCCTGCCGGACGCTTTCGTCGAGCACGGCCCCCAATCGATCCTGCGAGAGCAATCGGGGCTGGCCATCGAGACGATCGTGGAGTGGGTTCTCAGCGGCGATCGAACGATGGTCGACCGATAGTCGCCACCGAACGGGCCGATCCATTCGTCAGAAGATTGAGCGTCCATGTCCAGTCTTCCGCCGGCGTCCGATGAAACCGCACCTCCCAAGCGGGCGGTGCTCCTCGTCAACACGAAGTCCCGCCGTGGCAAGGAGTGGTTCGCGGACGCCAAGGAGGGCCTGGCGAAGCGAGGCGTAGAGCTCGAGGCCGCCTACAGCTTCAGAACGCTGGGCGAGCTTCTCGGCGAGGCGCAGGCCGCGATCCAGCGGAAGGTCCCGCTGGTGGTCGCCGGAGGCGGCGACGGCACCTTCAGCGCGATCGCGCGGTACTTCGTGGAGACCCGGACGATCCTCGGCGTGCTTCCGCTCGGGACCGGCAACGCGTTCGCCCGCGACCTCGGCATTCCCGCCGACGTCGACCGTGCCTGCGACATCGTCGCCACCGGCAGGGTTGATTCGGTCGATCTCGGCCATGCCGCCGACGACTACTTCGTCAACCTCGCGACCGTGGGGCTGACCACCTACATCGCCCAGAACCTGACCGTCCCCCTGAAGCGCAAGTTCGGCCGATTCGTCTACGCCATCGCCCTGACGCGGGCGCTGTCGCACGTCAAACCGTTCCAGGCTACGCTGACGACCGAGAACGGCGAGGTCGGGTTCGACACGCTCCAGATCGTCATCGGGAACGGTCGCTTCCATGCCGGCCCTTTCCCCTTGTCGCCCCACGCCAGCATCACCGACCGGAGACTCAGCGTCTACGCCGTCAAGAGCCGGAGCAAGGCGACCTTCTTCAAGATGGCGCTCTGGCTCCCCTCGGGAAGGCACGTCGGGATGGACGAGATCCATTACGAGGACTGCCGGTCCGGCATCCTTCGCACGTTTCCCCACATGCCGGTGACGGTCGACGGCGAGGTCTGCGCGCAGACGCCGCTGGATTTCAGCGTCGCGCCCAAAGCGCTGCGCGTGGTGGTTCCGGCGGATCAGAACCCTACTTCATGAGGTGTGAGAACTTCTGCCGGAACTTCGTCACCTTCGGGTCGATCACGACCCGGCAGTACCCGGCGTTCATGCCCATCTTTTCGAGCGGCCCCGCCTTCTGGAACTTCTCGTAGTAGTCCTGGTGGTACTCCTCCGCGCGAGAGTAGTTCTTCAGCGGCTCGAGCGTCGTCACGATCCGGCCCTTCCAGATCCTCTCCTTTGTGATCTCGTCGATGATCGCCTGGGCGCGCTGCTTCTCTTCGTCGGTCCGATAGAAGACGGCGCTGCGGTACTGCGGCCCTTCGTCCGGGCCCTGGCGGTTCAGCGTGGTCGGGTCGTGGATGGTGAAGAAGATGCGGAGGAGGTCGTCGGCAGTGATCACCTTCGGGTCGTAGGTCAGCTTCAGCGCTTCGGCGTGGCCGGTAAGGCCGGTGCAAACCTCCTCGTACGTCGTCTTCGCCGAGTTGCCACCCGCATATCCGACCTCGACCGCGTAGACCCCTTTGAGGCGCTCGAACAGCGGTTCGAGGCACCAGAAGCACCCGCCGGCGACGACAAGCTCCTCCGACCCCGCCGGCTTGGCCGCTTGCGGCGCTGCCTGTTCCTCGGGGGAAAGAGCCGCCATACACCCGGCGAGAGCGAGAAGGGCGAACAGAACCATCGGCTCGAACCTCATGCTACTCCTAACGTGGTTCGGAGCCTCTCCGTTCGCACCGGGGGCACGGAGTAACCTGCGTTCGATGGCAGCCGCCGCCGAATCGTTTCCTCCACCCGTCGCTCCTTCTCCCCACTACCGGCTCTGGATCGATGGGGAAGAGGTTTTCGTTTACGAGACCTTCTCCGGTTCTTTCGGCATCGCGTCGCTCGAACGGGCCGCGACCGTCGAGGTCGAAGCCGCCGAACCTTTCGAGTCGGTCGTGGTGCGTCCCTTGCGCCGCGAGGTGCAGCCGACCCAACAGGGCCGGCGAGTGACGTTCCCGATCGAAGGGCCCGGCCAGATGAGCATCGAGTTCGACGGGCGGTTCCAGCGTCCGTTCTTCCTGTTCGCCATGCCCCTCGAAGCGGACCGTCCATCGCCCGATGATCCGAACGTGCGTTTCTTCGGAGCCGGGGAGGTTCACGCGCCGGGCGTCGTCGAACTGCGGTCAGGCCAGACGCTCTACCTCGAGGCGGGAGCAGTGGTGGACGGGATCGTCGTCGCCGAGGATGCCGAGAACATCCGCATCTGCGGGAGGGGAATCCTCACGGGACGAAGCTTCCACCGCATCGAGCCCGGCCAGCGCAAGCCGGCGATGATCAATCTCGCGGGATGCCGCAACGTCCGGATCGAGGGGATCACGGTCGTCGACGGCCCGACCTGGCACGTGGTGCCGAACGGCTGCGACAACGTATTGATCGATGGCATCAACGTCGTGACGGGCGTGGTCACGGGCGACGGGATCGACCTCGTCGGCTGCAAGAACGCCGTGGTTCAGAACTGCTTCGTCCGCTCCGATGACGACTGTGTGGCGGTCAAAGCGGTCGACTACTTCTCGCCCAAGGGCTTGCGGGATATCGAGAAGATCGACGTGCGGTCCTGCGTGTTCTGGAACGGCGTGCCCGGCAACGCCATCGAGATCGGCTTCGAGACCCGGTGCGACTCGATCCGCAACGTGCGGTTCCGCAACCTCGATATCCTCCACAGCGAGTTCGAAGGGAAGAGCGAAGGCGGCGACGTCCAGGGCGCCTACATGTCCGGCGCCGCGATCAGCATCCACAACGGGGACCGCGCCGTCATCGAGGACGTCCTGTACGAGGACATCCGGGTGGAGGACGCGCGCGAAAAGCTGGTCGACATCAAGGTCCTCAACGCCCGCTACAGCCGGGACCAGCAAAAAGGACGGGTGCGCAACGTGACCCTCCGCAACATCCAGGTTGTCGGCGGTTGGTTCCCGCCGTCGATCATCCGGGGACACCCGCAGGAGAACGGCGAGGACGTCTACATCGAAAATGTCCGGTTCGAAGGCTGCTGCGCCCTCGGCAAGCCGATCGCCTCGTTCCAGGATGCGCGCCTGATCGCCGAACTCGCCAAGGGCATCACCTTCGAAGCCTAGCCGAACACCAGCTCGTGGCGCGATTCGACCCCGAGGTAGAGCCGCGCCACCTCGCCCGCCGACTTGTCCGTGTCGCCGTTCTCGAGCCCGTAAGCGACCGGATACCAGCTTCCCCCCTCCAGGATCGGTTCCGGTTCCGTCCACGAGGCCGGATCGGCTAGGCTGTCCCCGAAGCTGACATAGATGCCGCCCGGTTCCCAACGGGTGCCGATCGCGCGGTTCAGCAGGATCACGTAACAGTTCAGATGTCGGTTCCAGTGGATCGACGGACCCCAATACACGTCCGGCGCTACCGAGTGCCAGTCGCCCTTTGCCGGCCAGGTCGGCGTCGCCCGCCCTTTCAAGCCCGGCTGCGACCAGCCGCCCTCGAACCACTTCTCAGCGGCGCCGACCGGATCGTCGAGCCGGTCGATCGGCAACCTCGCCCATCCCACGCCCTGCTCCTCGACCTTGCGGTTGTAGAGCCCCATCGGCAGGTAGGCGTAGTCGCCCTCCACGATCACCGAGAAGTCGCCGTTCCCTCCGCCGAAGTAGTAGTTCCGAGTCTCGGGAAAGTAGCTGTCGTCGGACACCGTCAGGATCGCCCCCATGTCCTCCCAGGTGCGGCCGTCGTCGAACGACCGGCACGAGCCGATGTTCGGCGCGGTCAGCTTGTGGTCCTTCCCGCTGTTCTGCACCGAGAACACGTCGAGAAGCGGCTCGTTGTGGTACCAGCCGTACAGCGTCTCGTTCGGATGCTTGAAGGTCGCCTCGATCCAGCGCCCCCCGTTCGCCTCCCGGTCCCACTCGACGGGAGTCGGCTCGCCCAGATGGAACAGGTCGGGCCCCTCCGCCCGCCACGGATGGCTGGCGGAGCTGAAGACCACCAGCTTTCCGTCCGTCCAGTGGGCGGGGCTGTTGCAGTCGGCGATCTTCACGCTCTTGTCCCAAGGCAGCCCAGCCCCGGGCAGGCGGGTCGGTTCGGCGTCGCGGACGGTGACACGATAGGCCATATCGCGAATATGCCCCAAAGGGGAGGGGCGGACAGGTTTGTGCCCTCGATAACTGCGCGATGCGCCGCCGGGTTGCACCTGCCTCGGCCGATCGGTAGGTAATTTGGAGATGGTGCCGCTATGACGATCGCCCCCTTGCTCCTCGCGATGGTGAACCTCTCCCAAACCTCGACACTGCCGTTCCTCAGCCCCGTCTTCGGCGACCACATGGTCCTTCAGCGGGACAAG
>DASWVS010000046.1:0-2597 GCA_036401135.1 Fimbriimonas sp. | reverse complement strand
ATCTTCTTGGCCGGAGACCCCTCCGCTTGGGTGGGCGCGCCGTTCGACGGCGAACCAGACTGTCCGCACGCGGCCAGCACCGCCGCAACTACGATCGTTAGAAAAGCAAGCCGCACAACTTTGAGCAATCCTTCCACCTCTGTCCTATCGATTGTCTGCTCTCCCTCGCTGTACCAATACAGCCAGGAGGATGATAACACCCTTGACGAACCCCTGCCAGTAGTTGGAAACGTTCTCCAGCGTGAGCATGTTGGTGATAATGCCCAGCAGAAGGACCCCGACCACCGTCGTCCAAATCCTGCCCTTGCCTCCGCTCATGCTCGTGCCGCCGATGACGACGGCCGCGATCGCGTCGAGCTCCTTGTAGAGGCCCAGCTGGGAGCTCGAGACCGAGTTCATGCGCGCCGCCTGCCCGAGAGCCGCCACGCCGACCAGGAAGCCCATCAGCGTGTACATCGCCACCTTGACGCGCGCCACGGGCACCGCCGAGTAGACCGCCGCCCTTTCGTTCGATCCCACCGCCACCAGGTGTCTTCCGAAGCGAGTCCAGTTGAGCAGGAAACCGCAGAGCAGCGCCATCAGCACGAACATCAGGATGTTCCAGGTGACCACGATCGGACGCCCTGCCGAGTCCAGCAGGAACGGGAGCGCGATCCCGCCGTTCGCGAGCGAAGGGAAAAGGGTGCTGCTCATCGAGCGCAACTCGCCACCGTCCGCCAGAGCGGTGGTGACCGAACGGAAGGCCACTAGCCCGACCAGGGTCGCGATGAACGGCGCGACCCGGCCGGCCACGATGACGAGGCCGTTGAGGGCGCCCAGGAGCGTGCCCGCTCCGAGGCAGACCGCGACGGACGTGGCCACCGCCTGCCCTTCGCCGTTCGGAAAGAGCTTGTTCAAGGTCAGGACCCCGAAGGCGGCGACGAGCGCCATCATGCTGCCGACCGACAGGTCGATCCCTCCGCCGATGATCACGAGCGTCATCCCCACCGCCAGGATGCCGACCTCGGCGTTCTGGTTGGCGATGTTTCTCAGGTTCTCCGGGGACAGGAAGTGCTCCGGCTGCCGTGCGGCGACGGCGATGAACAGCAGGGCGAAGGCGACGAGAACCCCGTAGGTTTGTAAAAATCGACTCATCTTGTTTCCGGACCTCGATCGAGACGGTCCACGCCTGCCGCCATGGCCATGATCTTCTCCTCCGTGAGGCTTTCGCCGGACAGTTCGCCCGCGATCCGACCCTGCCTGAGAACGATGATGCGGTGGCAAAGGCCGATCAGTTCCGTCATCTCGCTCGAAATGACGATGCACCCCATTCCCTGAGCCGCCAGATCATGAATCAAGGCATACATCTCTCGCTTGGCCCCGACGTCGATTCCGCGCGTCGGTTCGTCCAGAATGAGCACCTCAGGCTGGGTGTCGAGCCACTTCGCAACCGAAACCTTCTGTTGGTTCCCCCCGCTCAGGACCCCCACATCCGCCTCGGGATCGCCCACCCGGATCCCCAGCTTCGAGATCCAGCCGGCACTCGAATCCCGGATCTTCTTCCTGCTCAGCAGTGGCTTCGCGTAAGCCCGGAGGTTCGCCAGGGCGATGTTCTCCCTTACGCTCATGGGAAGCACCAGCCCCGCCCCTTTTCGGTCTTCGCTGACGTAGGCGACCCCGGCCTGCATGGCGTCGGCAGGGCTCGAAACCCGAACCCGGTTGCCGTTCAACTCGATGGGCGCGCCGGGCCGGAGCCCAACGATCGCCTCGGCCAGTTCGGTCCTGCCGGAACCGACCAGGCCCGCGATCCCCAGGATCTCTCCCCTTCGAAGTTCGAAAGGCGCCGTTCCGCCGACCCGCAGGAAAGGCGCGAGCGTCTTGGTCTCCAACGTATCGCGCGTCGCCGACAACTTCGTCGGGTAGACATCCTCGAGTTCTCGTCCCACCATCAGCATCGCGAGCTGTTCAGGGCTGCTCGTCGCCGCCGGGAGCGTCGCGATCCACCTCCCGTCACGCATGACGGTGACGCGATCGCATACCTCGGTGATCTCGGACAGGTGGTGAGAGATGTACACGACGGAGACGCCGGCCTCCTTCAGCTGCCGGATCAGCGCAAAAAGCGTCTCCGTCTCCCGTTCCGAGAGCACCGCCGTCGGCTCGTCCATGATGAGGAGCTCGGCGTCCAGGGAGATCGCCTTGGCGATCTCGACCAGCTGCTTACCCGCGATCGACAGTTCGTGCACTTTCACATGGGGCCCAAAAGGGGCGCCCACCCTCCGAAGCGAGTCCTCCGCCACCGAGCGCATAATCGAACGCTGGAGCACCGCCGCCTTGATCGGCTCCCGGCCGAGAAGGATGTTCTCGGCGACCGTCAGCTCGTCCACCAGGTTCAGTTCCTGATGGATCATCGCAATCCCCCGGGCCATCGCGTCGTGCGGGCTCTTGAGGTGGACCGGCTTCCCGTCGATCAGGATCTCTCCCGCGGTCGGCTCGTAGATACCCGCCAGGAGACGCATCAGGGTGCTTTTGCCGGCGCCGTTCTCGCCGACGATCCCGTGGACCTCCCCGGGCGCGAAGGTGAGGCTCATGTCGTCGAGCGCCTTCACGGCCGGGAAGTG
>DASWVS010000045.1:0-16533 GCA_036401135.1 Fimbriimonas sp. | reverse complement strand
CCCTGAGCAACCGAGAGGACGACCGGATCGTGTTCAACCACTACGCGCCTCGCAGAAGGGTGGTCAAGCCCGACGGTTCGGTCGAGGAGGAGGCGTGGACGACTTCGGGCCGGCACGGCGAGCACTGGGACGGCATGGCGTTCTGGGATCGCCAGCTGACGGACGCCCAGTGGCTTCGAATGTACTTCGGCTACACCGTCACCGTCGACGATCGGGACATGGACGGTCTTCCCGACGACAACGCCAAGCTTCCGCTCGACGAAAGGCGATTTGGATCCTCCGCGCTTCGGGCGATGACCGACGGGCAGATGAACGACCTGCGAAAGGCGATGCTGAGCACCTGGGTGCCCGGGCCGCTCCAGACGAGCTGGATCAAGCCTCCGTACCAAGGCATCGTCCCGGATCCACGCAAACGCGACAACGACAACGATGGGATGGACGACCTCCACGACCCGTATCCGCTCTACCCGAACCTTCCGCTGATCCCGTACATGCGGGCGGAGATCGACGGCGACGCCCAGGAATGGACCGGCATCCCCGCCTCGGCGAGCTTCGACAAGGGCGGCATCCGCTTCACCTACCGGCAGGCCCACGACGAGACGGGGTTCTACGGCCTTTATGAGGTTCGGGGACCGTGGAAGCGGATCGAAGGGACCTTCGACGCGGAAGGCTACGGCGTCTATTCGGGTCCGGCGGTGCTCGGTTTCCAGGTGGTCCGCGAGGGCACCAACGTCTCCGTCCGGCCTACCTTCGCCGGTGCGCCCGGCCTGCGCCAATCGGCCCGCCTCATCGACGACACGTGGGTGATCGAGTTCAAGCTTCCGAACCGTGGCGAGGGACCGTGGTTCTGGAACCGAGGCGGTCGGGAAGTGGGGACCGTCCTAAGCGTCTGGGACGAGCAGAACCGCGGCTATTCCGCCTGGGAGCCTTACCGGCCCTTCTACGCGAGGATGCTCGAGCCGAACGGCCAGGACCCGCTGCCCTCGAACTCTCCTGCCGAGTTAACGGGCGGCATCGAACTACTGCCGGGGAACCCTCAGCTGAAGCCGCAGGGCGGCTGGAAGCTGGACGGTTCAGTCTATCGGCATTCCGGCGACGAGTTGCCGCTCGTGATCGAGGTGCCGAAGGTGTCGGAATTCGACCTGTACGTTGAACTCGAGGCCAAAGGCGACGGGATCGTCGGCGCGTTTACGCCCGAGATGAAGGAGATGAACGCCGGGGTCGGCTACATCGGCTTCGTGGGCGGCTACGGCAACACGGCGACGCGGATGCGCCTGTTCGGCAAGGAGGAAGGCGACAGCGACGTGGTCATGACGGCGGGCATCCACCGGATCCAGATGTCCCGGCGCGACGGCGAGGTGTGGCTCCTGGTCGACGGCAAGCCGGTCGTCTTCGCCGCCGACCCTGCGCCGAAGGCCGTTGTGGACCGTCTGGCGATCCTCGGCGGCTACGACGGGGCTCAGACCGTGCACCGCGTCCGGTACCGGGTCAAGCCGTAATCCTCGGAGAATCGAGTCGCACCCGACCTGCGGTCGGATCCTTCGGCGCGCCAGCGACAAGGCTCGTTTGTCATCCCGAGCGCAGCCGAAGGACCTGCCGGGCGTGGGGTGCACTTGGCCGTCGCACCCGATCCGCAGTCAGATCCTTCGGCGCGCCTTCGGCTTGCTCAGGACGACAAGGCTCGTTTGTCATCCCGAGCGAAGCCGAGGGACCTGCCGGGCGTGGGGGTGCTCTTGGTCGTCGCACCCGATCTGCAGTCGGATCCTTCGGCGCGCCTTCGGCTTGCTCAGGACGACAACGCTCGCTTCGGCTTGCTCAGGACGACAAGGGCGGGCTCAGCGCGACCAGGGCTCATGCGGAGCGTGGCCAGAGGTGTGGAGCCTGGACGGTTGGGCGATGCATCGTCACGGTCACCATCTCTTAGAAAGGAGATGCGGGATGATGGAAGAGAGACAGCGGAGCATCATCCCGAACCCCGTGTGCTTAGGGGTGATGATCCAACGTTCGCCGATAGACAGGAAAGGCACAAAGGACGCCGGATCGTATGGCATGCGGGCGTGCGATCCTGCGCAGCCTTGGCTCGCTTCCGCCTGCCGGGCGTCATTTTGGCGGGTTGGCGAACGTATAATAGAGTTGGCAACGCTCACAACATCCCCGTCGGCGAACCCCGACTGTGGCCGATGCCCGAGATCCGGTCTCTCAAACGGATCTGCACTGCGCGCTAGCGCCGATCGAAAAACAGGAGTAGATGATGTACCAGGCACCCCTGCCGAAGGAGTATGCCGACCTCACCCCCGAGGAGGCCGATGCCCGCATTCTTGCCGCCAAGGAAAAGCTAGGCAAGCGACTTGTGATCCTGGGACACCACTACCAGCGCGACGAGATCATCAAGCACGCCGACTACCGGGGCGACAGCTACAAGCTCGCCAAGGATGCCGCCGCGCACCCTGACGCCGAGTTCATCGTGTTCTGCGGCGTGCACTTTATGGCCGAGAGCGCCGACATCCTGACCCCCGACCACCAGCGGGTGATCCTGCCGAACCTCGCCGCCGGCTGCAGCATGGCCGACATGGCGAACCTGTTCCAGGTCCGGAACTGCTGGAGGCAGTTGGAGGAGGTCTTGGGGCGGGAGGCGTCGGGCGTGGGGTGTGAAACCGTTTCTTCCCCACCCCCTGCCCCCTCACCATCCCGGCAAGGCCGGGACGAGGAGGGGGTTCGAATTACTCCTGTCACCTATATCAACTCGGCGGCGAATTTGAAGGCGTTTGTCGGGGAGCGCGGAGGGACGGTCTGCACCAGTTCGAACGCGCCGAAGGCGGTCCAGTGGGCGCTGGAGCAGGGGGACAAGGTTCTGTTCTTCCCGGATCAGCACCTCGGGCGAAACACCGCGGTCAAACTCGGCTACGATCCCGAAACCGACATGGTCGTTTGGGACCCGTTCAAGCCGCTCGGCGGCAACACTCCCGAGGACCTGAAGCGCGCCAGGTTCATCCTCTGGAAGGGGCACTGCTCGGTGCACAAGCGGTTCACGGTCGAACAGATCGAGGAGGCGCGGCGGACGCATCCCGGCGTCAACGTGATCGTGCACCCCGAGTGCGAGCTCGAGGTCGTGCAGGCGGCGGACAGCAACGGCTCGACCGAGTTCATCATCAAGACCGTCCAGGCCGCGCCGGCAGGGACGACGTGGGCGATCGGCACCGAGATCAACCTCGTCTCGAGGCTCGCCAAGGAGAACCCGGACAAGGAGATCTTCTGCCTCGACCCACAGATCTGCCCCTGCAGCACCATGTACCGGATCCATCCGAGTTTCCTTTGCTGGGCGCTCGAGAACCTGGTCGAGGGGAACGTGGTGAACGAGATCGTCGTCCCGCCGAAGGTGAAGCACTTCGCGCACCTCGCCCTCCAGCGCATGCTGACCGTCGCCTCCTAGATCCCGGCCTTCGGCGAGGCCCCAGCGTGGCTGGCAGGTTTTCGCCGTCGGTCCGTTCGCCTCTCGCGGAGTGTAACGTTTAGAAAGGCGGCTTACCCCGGAACACCCGCCAGAGCATCTTGACGATCGATGGGCCGACGTGGACGCCGACGCGCGCAACGTCCCGGGCGTCCTCCACCTTCTGGCGGAAGGTCTTTCCCTGGGACAGGAGTTCGAGGAGGGGTTGGAGCGGGCTTTCGCCGGGCACCCTCTCGCGAAGCCCGGCCGCGAGGTTCCGCCAGCGGTTCTGCTGGATCGAGATGAAGCGTAGGTCCAGGAACGTGCGCGCGTCCGAATAGCTCCTGTCCGAATGCCAGGGGAGGATCTCTTCGTGCGCGGCGACGAACCATCGGCCGAGCCGGTCGAGAAGCTCCTCCTCGTGAGGGCCCTCGACCACGGCGCTTAGCAGGCCGAGGCCATAGAAGAGATACGGCTCGTCCCACGGCTTCAACTCCCGAAGGGCGTGGGTGGCCAGGCTCAGCAGAGGGGCTCGATACTCGTGGCCGAGGATCGGGATGGACTCGACGAGCGGCAGGAGGCTGTCCGGCTCGAAGAGGTCGCGGTTCTCGATCTCGTCGGGGATGAGGGTGAGGGCGCAGCAGGCGAACGCACGTGCGAGGTGGAACTCCGTCGGGTCGCGCAGGACCTTCTCGGTGTCGAACTCGCTCCAACGGAAGAGGGAAAGAACCTCGTTCGGAATCCAGCCGATCGGCTGTTCGAGGTTGCGTCCTTCGCGGATGCGCTTCAGTTCCTTTCCGTGCTCGATGGCGTCTTCGCCGTAGTCGCACTCGGCGATGGCGCGGAGCATCTTGTCCGTCGTTCGGGCGCGGAGGTAAGCGAACAGGGCGTCGCGATCGGGGGGGTAGGCGACGATCGCCTCCTGAGGCAGTTCGAGCTCGCTGAAATCTTCTCGCATCCGTTGTTCCTGGTCCGGGCCAAAGGCCGGGCTCCTTAGTCCGGCTGAAGCCCCTCTCCTAGTCTTCCTTGAGGCCGCTCGTGGCGAGGCTTTGGACGATCTGGCGCTGGAAGAACAGGAAGAGGATCAGGACGGGGAGGATGGAAACCATCGCGCCCGCCATCTGGACATTTTCCTTTCCGGGGAATCGGCCCTGGAGCATCGCCACGACGAGCGGCAGCGTGTACTTCTGCTCGTCGAGCAGGATGATGAGGGGGCCGACGAAGCTGTTCCAGGAGCCGAGGAAGGTGAGGATCGCGAGCGTCGCCAGCAGCGACTTCGTGAGCGGAAGGATCACGGACCAGAAGATCCGGACTTCGCCCGCGCCCTCGATCTTGGCGGACTCGAGCAGGCTGTCGGGGATCTTCTCGATGAACTGGCGGGCGAGGAAGACGCCGAACGCCCCGGCGAGGCCAGGGATGATCAGCGGCGCCCAGGTGTCGAGCCAGCCGAAGTCGCGCATGAGGAGGAAGCTGGGAACGAGCAGCACCGATCCGGGAATCATCATCGTCGCGAGCAGCGAGACGAAGATGACGTCCCGTCCTGGGAATCGGTGCTTGGCGAAGGCGTAGCCCGCCAGCGTGCAGAGGAACATCGCCCCGCCGGTGCTGAGGACGGCGATGATGACGCTGTTCACCGTCGCCCGCACCACGAGCCCTCGGTCCATGAGGTCGATGTAAGGCTGGAGAGTCGGGTCCTTCACCGTCAGGCTCACGGTCGGCAGCGAAACCTCGGTCGCCGATTTGAGCGAGGTCACGACCATGTAGTAAAACGGCAACGCCATCAGCAGCGCCCCAAGGAGGAGGACGCTGTAAGTGACGAGTCTTTCGGAAGGCGCGGTTTTCATAACTTGGAATGCCAAATGCCAAATGTCGATTGCCGATTAAGCTGGTTCATGGGCTGCGTTTGCTCTTAAGCGTGAGAAGGCTGGCAATCGTCATCGAAAGAAGCTGGCGAGCTTCTGCTTCGAGCGGTTCGACTTTCGATGTGGGAGCATAGCCAACCTCACTGCAAATACTAAGCCAATGGGCTGTTTCATCAGCCTCCTCTTCCACAATGTGGAGCTTGGCAACCATATCCGCTGTTGAACGAGCCATGCATGCCGAGCCGTAGTTGGCTCCAACGGATGTGGCCGACTTAGCCGATTGACGAGCGACGACAGATGCGCCTACATTCCGTGGAAAGGTGTCGATCAAACGCAAAACGTCAATGCCAAGTTGTCTAGTCCTCCTTCGAAATTCCTCGGTCTTAGCTTTGTCGCTCATGGCTCTCTATCATTTAATCAGTCTTCAATCTTCATTTGGCATTAACCATTTGGCATTTGGCAATCTGCATTAGGCATTCCCCTTCCGGTAATAGCGCATCTGCACCACCGTCAGAGCTAGGATCATGGCGAAGAGGACGTAGGCCATGGCGGCGGATTTGCCCATCTCGAAGGTCTCGAACCCGGTGTGGTAGATGAGGGGGACCATCGTGAGGGCGGAGTCGTTCGGGCCGAACCTTGCGCCCGCGTCGCCGCTCTTGCCGGCGAGCATGTAGATCGTCTCGAACACCTGGAACGAGCCGATCATGCCGAGGACGAGCACGAAGAACAGCTGGGGACGAAGGCCGGGGATCGCCACATTCCAGAAGCGGCGCGTGGGTCCCGCCCCGTCGATCGCCGCCGCCTCGAAGAGCTGCTCCGGGATCTGCTGCAGGCCGGCCAGGAGGACGAGGATCGTGAAAGCGAGGCCGTGCCAGATGGCGAGCACGATGACCGCGTTCATGAAGGTGTGCTCGGAGGTCAGAAACGGGATCGGGTCCCTGATCGCGCCGATCCAGAGCAGGAACGAGTTGAGCCAGCCCTGCTTGCCGCCGAGGAAGAGCTGGCTGAAGATCAGGGCGATCGACACCACGCTCGTCACGAGGGGCGAGAAGTAGAGGAAGCGCCAGAATCGCTCGCCTTTGAGCTTGGCGTTGAGCAGGTAGGCGAACACCAGCGCGATGACCAGGCCGATGGGGAGGGTGTAGAGCGCGTACACCATCGTCCGCTTGATCGCCGACCCGAGGTCGCCCGAGGTCAGGGCTTTGCCGTAGTTCTCCGTTCCGACCCACTTGGCGGTCGAAAGGGGTAGGACGGGATGGTAGTCGGTGAACGACAGGTACAGCGCGGTCACGGCGGGGACGAAGACGAAGATCATCGCCAGCGCGACCGGCGGCGCGACGAACAGGTACGAGACGAGGTGCCGTCGGTAACGAGGAATCGCCAGCACGACGAGCCCCATCAGCGCCAGCAGCCCGAAGGCGACCGCCTTGACCACGTCGAGCAAGCTGCGCTTCGCCTCGTAGGCGGGCATGTCCTCGATGATGCTGCCGTAGCGTTCCTGGTAGCGCGCGGTCTCGCGCTCCAGGATCGTCTGGGCTTGGGGAGCGATCTTTCCGTACTCCTGCCTCAGCCGCGCGGCGACGTCCCGCTCGAGCGCTTCGCGCTCGTAGGCGAGGCGGCCGTCGCCGATGCGTCGAAAGAGCTCCGAGCGGGTGAGGCCGTGCTTACGGCCGAGGGCGTCCAAGCGGTCCCGGATGTAGGTGCCCATCTGGTCGAGGAGGTTCGCCTCCAGCCGGCTTGCCTCCACCGCTCCCTGGATCGTCTCCACCGTGCCGAAGGTCGGCATGATCTCTGCCACGACCTGCGGGAGATCGCCCATGCGCTTCAGGTTCGGGTGCTGCCAGAAGTCGGAGTTCGCCGGCTTCCAGATCGACGAGACGGGCGAGATCATCAGGCCCGACTCGTCGCCACGGTCGGCGCGGTCGAGGATCATCGCCTCCTGCGCCTCCTCCGTGTTCAGGTACTGCATCCACTCGAACGCCTCCCGCTGCATCTTGGACTTGCGGAAGATGACGTAGGCGGTGCCGCCCATGATGTTGTAGGCCTGGCCGTCGTCCGCCTTTGGCCAGGGGGCGACCTTCCACTTGCCCTTCAGTTCCGGCGCTGTCTGGTCGATGGAACTGGGGGCGGAGTGGATGTCGATGATCAGGGGCACGTGCAGGCTCGGGTCGTTGGAGCGGAACATTCCGAAGGTGCGGCTTCCCAGGTCCTTGCCCGGCGAGTCGTGCATGTGCCAGAGGCGCATCGCCTGGAGGATCCCCTTCTGGTAGCGCGGGTCCAGCCAGGTCACTTTCGGCTTGCCTGCTTCGTCGCGCATGAATCCGGAGAGGCCGTACGGCATCGTGTACAGGCCGATCGCCCACTGCGCGTAGGCGGGGAAGCCGAAGTAGTAGCGGTAACCGGCCGCCTCGATCTTGGCGATCGTGTCGTTCAACTCCGACCACGTCTCGGGAGCCTTCAGCCCCAGGCGATCGAACGTGTCGGTGCGGTAGATGAGGACGTTCGTCGAGAGGTCGCTCGGGATGCCGAAGAGCTTGTCCCCGATCGTGAACATCCGTAAAAGCTTCGGGTTGAACCGGCGCTCCAGGTCCTGGATCTCGTTGGGAAACGCTTCGCGCAGGTCGACCAGGCCGCCGACGCTGCCGTAGTCGTACGGCCCGCCGAGGTTGGTGACGCCGATGTCCGGCGGCAGTCCCGCCGCCATCGAGGCGAAGTACTTCGTGAGGAAATTGCCCCAGGCGAGCGGAGTGACCTCGACGTGGACGCCGGTCTTCTTCTCGTAGTTGCTCGCAAGGCGCCGGTACATGCGGACGTCGAGGTCGCTGCCGGTGACCGCCCAGAACCGGAGCGTCTTCGGCTGGGCGGCACCGAGCGCCGACAGTAGCAGAAAGAGGATGAAGGCAGACAGCTTTGTATGCACGCGCTGACTACCGTTATATCACTCTGGGAGGCGTGAGGCGTGAGGCGTGGGGCGGGAAGCGTGGGGAGTCGGCAGGCTGAAGCCTGCGGACCCATGCGGACTGAAGTCCGCGCTCCCGGCACTCGGCTAGAAGCTCGCGCGCACGTACTGGATCCTTCCCGAAGTCGGCGTGTCAAAGCCCGGTTGGCTGCCTCCGATCGACAAGGTGTAGCCGCCGGGGAGCACCTTCAGGTTGCCGTAGGGGTCGGAGTGCGCAACGTCGTCCAGCCGCACCTTGACCGTCACCCTCTTCGACTCCTTCGGCTTGAGCTGAACTCTCGCGATCCCAACGAGCTTCTTGACCGGCTCCGGCCACTTGGCGCCGTCGCGCATGGCGTAAACCTGCACGATCTCGTCCCCTGCGCGGGTGCCGGTGTTGCGAACGGTCGCCTGGATCTCCAGGTCCGGGTTGCGGCGGACGGTCGGCGTGCCGTAGGTGAAGCGGGTGTAGCTCAGGCCGTGCCCGAACGGGTACTGCGGCTGGCCGGTGAAATAGCGATAGGTCCGGCCCGCCATCTTGTAGTCGCGAAACGGCGGAACCTGGGCGAGCGACTTGTACCAGGTGATCGGGAGCCGCCCCGAGGGGTTCGTCTTTCCGAAGAGCACCTCGGCGACAGCCGTTCCTCCCTCTTCACCCGGGTACCAGGCCTGAATCAGACCACGCAGCTTTCGGTCCTCCAGTGCGATGCAGCTTCCGCTTTCCAGCACCACGACGACCGGTTTGCGCGACGCCAGGATCCGGTCGAGAAGGCGCTGCTGGACCTCGGGCAGACCGATCGACTCTCGGTCGTTCTCCTCGTTCTCGATCGCCCCGGAGATTCCGAGCGTGATCACCACCGCATCCGCCTTCCGGGCGGCTTCGATGGCCTCGCCGAAGATCTCTCTTCCGGGCGGGCTCCAGACGAGCGCCACCGACGCGAAGCCGGAGCCTTCGAAATACTCGAGCTTCAGCGAGTACTTCCTGCCGGCCTCGAGCTTCACCTTCGCCGTGTTCGCCTGGGCAGCGTGGACGTTCCAGTCGTCGACGATGAGCTTGCCGTCCAGCCAGAGCCGGGTGCCATCGTCGGCGCGGGTTCCGAGGTGGTACTCCCCCGTGTTCTTCGGGACCAGCGTCGCGGTGAACCGGGCCGAAAAAGCGTCGCAGGGGCCGCCGTCCAGGAGCGGGCCTTGACCGTAGTCCAAGGCGAGATGCGGGTACTGCTTGGCAAGGATCGGCTTTCCCGACAACTCTTCGCCTTGGAAGAACTCGGCTTTGACGCCTTCCGGCAACACGTCCGAAGGGACGGGCACAACCTGGAGCCCTTCCGTCAGTTGAGCGCCTTCGGCATGCAGGATCTGCGTCCCCTTGGGGGCGATCGCCTGAATCCCTTCCAGGATCGTCACCGTGCGGGACGGGATCCCGTTGTAGTTGCCGAGGGGGATACCCCGGTCGTTAGCGTGGGGGCCGATTACGGCGAGCGTCTTCACGTTCCTCAGGGGAAGGAACCCGTCGTTTTTAAGCAGGACGATCGACTTGCGCGCGGCCTCTAGCGCCAGCGCCCGATTCATTGGAGAGTCGACGACGCGGCGGTCGAGGTGGCGATAAGGGTCCTTCTCGATCGGGTCGAACATGGAGAGCCGGATCCTCGCTTCGAACAGCCGCTGGGCGGCCTGGTCGATCTCCTCTTCCGAGATCAGTTTTTGGGCGACCGCCTCGGTGAGGCCTTTGTAGGCGTCGCCGCATTCGAGGTCGGTGCCGGCTTTGACCGAAGCGGCGGCACCCTCCGCTCGTGTGGCACGAAAACGGTGGCCTGAAACCACGTCCCAGACCGCGCCGCAATCGGAGACGACGTAGCCCCGGAACCCCCAGCGTTCGCGGAGGATCTTCTGCAGCAGGAACGGGTGGGCGGGCGCGGGGACCCCGTTGATGGCGTTGTAGGACGACATCACCGACCAGGCTCCGCCCTCGACGACGCTCGCGCGGAACGCGGGGAGGTAGGTGTTCCAGAGATCGCCCGGCTCGACCACCGCGTTGAACCGGTGCCTCTCCCGGTCCGGACCGCTGTGTACGGCAAAGTGCTTGGGGGTGGCGACCGTCTTCAGTCTTCCGTAGCGTTCGTCTTGCATGGCGCGGACGTAGGCGACCGCCAGCCGAGAGGTTAGGAAAGGGTCCTCCCCGTAGGTCTCCTGCCCGCGTCCCCAGCGAGGATCGCGAAAGATGTTGATGTTCGGCGCCCAGAAGGTAAGGCCTTCATGCATGCCGGTTCTGCCCTTTTTTCGGGCTTCGTTGAAGCGCGCCCGTCCTTCGTCGGAGATGGCGGTGGCGACCCGCTTGACCAGCTCAGGATCGAAGGAGGCGGCCAAGCCGATCGCCTGGGGAAAGACGGTCACCGGGCTGCCGACCGCTCCGTGCAGCGACTCGCTCCACCAGTCGTAGCCGGGCACGCCGAGCCGCTCGACCGGCTCGGCAACGTTCACCAATTGTCCGACTTTCTCCTCCAGGGTCATCCGCGCGACGAGATCCCGGGCGCGGGTTTTGGGATCGATGTTCGGGTTCAAGTAGATCGGCTGCTGGAGAACGAGCGTGAAACCGAGCATCGAGGCGGAGAGCATGGAACTAGATTAATCGGTCGGCCGTTACGATGTCCATAACGGCGCAATCGCCTTATACTGGACTATCCATGAGAATCCTCCCGTTCGCCCTCATCGCCCTTGTTTCCATCGCCTCCGCTCAAAAGCCCCCGGCCCCTCAGGGCATGCGCGGCCCCGGTGGCCCGGGTGGCGGCTTTGAGGCGATGAGGAAGTGGCGCGACTCCCATCCGAACGTGATCGCCCTGGGACAAACGATCAGCGGACTGTCGGAGCTGCAGCAGGATCCCAAGCTCAAGCTGAAGCGCGCGCAGGCCCAAACCGTGCTCGCGGTGATCTCCCAGTGGAAGCCGAAGAAGGCGCTGACCGAAGCCCAGGCGAAGCAGGTCAACGCGGCGCTGCTCAAACCGCTCAGTGCGGCACAGAAGAAGAAGGTCGAGACAGCCCGACAGGGCCGGATGATGGGAGGGCCGGGCCGTCCGGGCGCGGCTCCCACGGCGCGTCCCGGCGGCCCCGGCGGTCCGGTTCGACCCGGAGGCGCCCCCGGCGGTCCTCGGATGGGCGCTCCCGGCGGCCCAGGCGCAGGGATGCAGATGCCCGCTCCGAAGGATTACAACCCGCTGAATCCGTCGACGCTGCCGTTCCCCCCGATGCGAGAGCGAGCCCAGGAGCGGATGACGAAACTCGTCGCCAGCCTGAAGGCAACGAAGTAGGGTTCGAAGCCTTGAGCAAGAGGGTCGGAGAAGCCACGCTCCTCCGACCCTCTTGCTCTGTAGAATGAAAGCGTGAACGCTACCGTCGTCGCCGCGCTCGCCCTCGCTCCCGTTCCCTTCTTCAAGGGGATGTCCTTGACGTCCTGGTCGGCCGACGCGCTCGCGTCTCCCGAATGCGCGACGTCAATCGCCCGCATGTCCCAGATCTACGTGGACACGGTGGCGGTGAACGTTTGGGAATTCCAGGACGAAGAGACGTCGACCGCCATCGCCCCGGACTACACCCGTTACAGCTCGACCACCCTCTCGCTGCGCACGGCGATCCGCCGGATCAAGGCGAAGGGGATGAAGGTGATGCTCAAACCGAACGTGGACCTTCGGAACGGGGCGTGGCGCGGCACGATCGTGCCGAGCGAAGCCTGGTTCGCCTCCTACCGCAAGTTCATCAACAAATATGCCCAACTGGCGGCGCAGGAGAAGGTCGAGGTGCTGTCGGTGGGGTGCGAGTTCAACAAGGCTCAGACCTGGGAAGGCCACTGGCGTGACGTGGCCAAAGGGGTCCGAGCCGTCTATCCCGGCCTTCTCACGTATTCCAGCAACCACGACTCCTATTCGGCGGTGAAGTGGTGGGACGCGATGGATTTCGTCGGGATCGACGCTTACTTCGTCCTGACGTCGAAGACGAACCCCTCCCCGGCGGAACTGACGGCATCCGTCAACCGTGTCGCCGACGGGATCGCCGCATGGAGGTCTGCATCCGGGATCCTCAAGCCCGTGGCTTTCAACGAGGCGGGATACCGGTCGGAGGATGGGGCGAACATGCATCCCTGGGACTGGAGTTCGAACGGCGCCCTCGACCTCAGGGAACAGAAGGACTGTTACCAGGCGCTGTACGAAACGATGCGCAAGCGAAGCTGGTGGCGCGGGGTCTTCTGGTGGAACTGGGAAACGGACCCTCAAGCGGGCGGGCTGGAATCGAACGGCTTCACGCCCCAGAACAAGCCGGCGGAATGGCTCCTCAAGGTTCTGTACTTCTTTTAGTGCCCCTCGGCGGGCGCTGTGAGACTCGCCGGACCTTTTTGCGATGCCGCGAGGTCTGGCGGACGTCCAAGTTACACTGGATAACGACGAATGCTGACGCTGATAGCCGCCATGATGATCGCACCGCGCTGGGAACTGACCTTCGAACAGAACTTCGACGGCCCGTCGGGACAGGCTCCGGACCCCAAGGTCTGGACACGGGACCTCGGCGCGGACGGATGGGGCAACGCCGAGTGGCAGGAGTACACCGACGGCAATCGGAACGCGTTCCTCGACGGTAAGGGGAACCTCGTCATCGAAGCCCGGAAGGAAGCGGGGGAGAAGAAGTTCACCTCCGCCCGGCTCAACACCCGCGGCAAGTTCACCCAGGCGTACGGCCGCTTCGAAGCGCGGCTCAAGATGCCGGTCGGAAAGGGGATCTGGCCGGCCTTCTGGATGCTTGGCGACAACGATATGGAGGTCGGTTGGCCGGGGTGCGGCGAGATCGACATCATGGAGTATCTCGGCCACCAGCCGAAGACGGTCCATGGAACCGTCCACGGCCCCGGGTACAGCGGCGCCGGGGGGATCGGCAAGAGCGCCGACTCGGCGACCCCGCTCAACGAAGGGTTCCACGTCTACGCCATCGAGTGGGAGCCCGAGCGGATTCGGTGGTTCTTCGACGACAAGGTCTATCACACCCTGACGCCCGACGACTTGGGCGCGCGAGAGTGGGTCTTCGACCACGCGCACTTCCTGATCCTGAACCTCGCCGTCGGGGGTGGATGGCCGGGTTACCCGGATGAAACGACGGCCTTCCCCCAGCGCTACCTCGTGGACTACGTCCGCGTCTACAAGGATGCCAACCTCGTGGTCGATGCCGAAGGGATCGCCAAGCGCCGGGCGGAGCGGCTGCGGAAGCATACGGACTTCAAAGGCGCTCCGGTCGTCGCCCTCCCGGGCACCGTCCACGCCGTCGACTATGCCGAGGGGCGCTACAAGGACCTCGATCGCTTCAACCAGGGCGGGCTCTACCGACCCGCCGACGGGGTCGACATCAGCCTCTCCGGGCTCGAGTCGCCGAAGTACTCCGTCGGCTGGATCGGCGCAGGAGAGTGGCTCGGGTATCGAGTGAAGGTCGCGAAGGCGGCCAGGCACACGGTCGAGTTCGAGGTCGCGAGCGGCGGGGAAGGGGGGTTCTTCCACCTGGAGATCGAAGGCAAAGACGCCACCGGGCCGATTAAGGTGCCGGACACCGGCGGCTGGAACAAGTGGAAGGCGGTACGGAAAGAGGGAGTGGAGTTCCCGGCCGGGAGCTACGAGATCAAGGTGGTGTTCGACAAGGACGGCGAGACCGGCGGGGTCGGGAACTTCAGCTTGCTCCGAGTCAAGTGAGAAGGTTTCGGCTCACCTGCGGATCGGTGTAGGCTAGAGCCGATGCTCGCCTCTTTGGCTGTGTGCGCGATCGCCTTCTCCTCGATGCAGACGTATCGGCAGCGCTACCCTCTGCCCGACCTCACCGTCCCGAACGGGTGGGGCGTGAACATCCACTTCAACGATCCGCAGCCGGGCGAGATGGAGAAGCTTGCGGCGGCGGGCTTCAGATGGATTCGACAGGACCTCTCCTGGGGCGGAGTCGAGCGGGAGAAGGGTACATACGACTTCGAGCCGCTCGCGAGGCTGTTCGACGCTTGCGACCGGCACGGCATCCGGCCGTTGATCATCCTCGACTACGGCAACGACCTCTACGAGAAGGGGGCCCCGAAGACGCCCGAGTCCCGCGCTGCCTTCTGCCGGATGGTGGAGGCGCTGATGGGCCGCTTCAAGGGGAGAGGCGCGCTCTGGGAGATGTGGAACGAGCCGAACATCTTCTTTTGGCAGCCGAAGGCGAACGTCGAGGAGTACATCCCTCTGGCGGCCGAGGTGGGGGAAACGATCCGGCGGGTCGCCCCGGAGGAGTACTACGTGGGGCCGGCGACGTCGGGCTTCGACTGGAGCTTCCTCGAGCGGTGCTTCCAGGCGGGGCTGCTGAAATATTGGGACGCGGTGACGGTGCACCCCTACCGCCAGACCGAACCGGAGACGGCGCTGCCGGACTGGGGCAGGCTGAGAAGCCTGATCGACCGGTATCAGCCGAAAGGGAAGCGGGTGCCGATGCTGAGCGGGGAATGGGGCTATTCGGAGCTCTACAGCGCGATGAACAAGGAGCGCCAGGGGCACTTCATCGCGCGCCAGTACCTGGCCAACCTGATGGCGGGGGTGGGCCTGTCGATCTGGTACGACTGGAAGGACGACGGCACCGATCCCAAGGAGGTCGAGCACCACTTCGGCACCCTCTACCCGGATCTTCGCCCGAAGCCCGCTTACGAGGCGGCCTCGGCGCTCGCCTCCGGGCTCCAGGGCTACACCTACCACCTGCGCCTCGCCCAGAGATCGCCCGACGACTTCCTCCTCGCTTTTCGGAACAAGGGAAACGTGAAGTACGTGGGCTGGACCCTCGGGAAATCGCCGTCGCGGGTCGTGCTGCCGCATGGCGAAACCTGGGTCGTCGATCCGGCACCGAAGGTGGTCGAAGCACCGAAGGGCGCGGCGAGGGACCTCGTCCTGGCGTGGAGCGCGCTGCCTCCCTCCGTCTCGGTGGGAAGCGACCAGGAGGCCCGGCAGGCGACGTCGAGGTTGAAGCAGAACCTGCCGAAGGGGGCGCTCGTGCAGATGCCGACCCTCCGCGACGCGCCCGATGTACGGGGCCAGCGAATCAAGGTCAGGGTCGCCAAGGGCCCGGTGGCGATCGAACAGGAAACGCTGGTCGTGCAGCCCAAGCCGTTGACGATGAACCTGTTCGTCCAGGGGGCAAAGCTGTATGTGGCGGTCGAAAACCCGGGCGGAAGGCAGGTCGACGGCACGCTGGGCATCCGGCAGGGGACGGTCAAGGTGGAGAAGGCGCTGTTGCTTGCTCCGGAAGACAGCCTGCTCCTCGTCGGGACCAACCTCGGTCCGACGGCGGACCCGGTCAACGTCACGCTCGTGGACCGTCCCATCTCGCCCGCGGACGCTGCAAGAGCCTTCCGGACCTTTGGCCGGATCGAGGGAGCGAAGGTGAGGGTGGTGCCGATCGGCGAGAGCGAGTTGGCGCTCGTCGACGATGGCGACCCGAAGCTGAAAGGGACCTATCGCACCAGGTTCGAGGAGGAGGCGCGGGTGGCGTACGAGTTCCCCCTCGGTTGGAAGTTCTTCATGCTGAGGCCGACGGGAGAGGGGGCGAAGCCGCTGCCCGGCAAGCCGACAAGCCTGAACCTGATGGTTTGGGGCGACGGAAGCGGCGACCTCCTTCGGATGCGCTTCACGGACGCGACCGGACAGACCTTCCAGCCCGACTACGGCCCGATCCACTGGAAAGGATGGCGGCCGGTCAGCTTCCCGCTCAGTGAAGCGGCGAGCGGCCGATGGGGCGGCGCCAACGACGGCGCGATCCACTACCCGATCCACATCGACGCCCTCGTCCTCGTCGACAGCTACGCGGGTCGGGGCGGCAAGGGAGAGATTGCGGTCCGGGATGCGGCGGTCCTGTACCGTTAGGCTTCAGGAATACAGGCGGATGGCGACCTTCCCGAAGTGGCGGCCTTCCTCCATGTAGGCGAGCGCCGCCGGGACCTCGTCGAACGGGAACACCCGGTCGATGACGGGACGGATCCCCGATCCCTCGAGAAACCGGTTCATGACGACGAAGTCGGCTCGAGACCCGACGTAGACGCCCCGAAGCACCAGGTTCTTCGCCTGTACCTGGCCGATCGAGAGCGAGGCGTCGATGCCCCCGAGGACGCCGATCACGCCGACGGTGCCGCCGTACCGGGCCGCCTTGAGAGAACGGGCGAGGGTTCCTGCGCCGCCGACTTCGAGAACCGCATCGACCCCCTCGCCGCCGGTGAACTCGAGTGCCGCCTTCTCCCAATCGGGCTGCGTCCGGTAGTTGACCGTCCAATCCGC
>DASWVS010000044.1:0-6158 GCA_036401135.1 Fimbriimonas sp. | reverse complement strand
AGGACGATCCGCATCGCGTAGAGCGAAAGTTCGGTGGTGGCGAACGCCATCAGGTAGCGGTCGTCCCGCTTCGCCGCCTCCTTGACGAAGAAGCCGCCGAGGAGCATGACCTGGCTATAGAAGCTCGTCAGCCGATCCTCGTGCCCTTCCTCCGGGTAGACCGGGATCGCGCGTACCAGCCGATCGACCTCCGAATCCCGTGAAAACTCGACCCAGGCGCCGACAAACGCCGAACGGGCGGGCTCGCTGCCATGGCTCGCCACGTCGCGGAGGAAGCCGCAGTCGACCTTCTTGCCGTCCACATAGCCGCCCGGGTAGGCCGCGATGTCCGAGTCCATGATCGGGAGATCCCGCCGTGCGAACGCTTCGCGGTAGCGATCGTCGCTGACGACGAGCATGAAGTCCACGTCGGAGTCCTCTCGGGCCCATCCCTTGGCGATCGAGCCGCCGACGATGAGCGCGATGACCTCCGGATCGTCCCGATAGCGCTCCGCCAGCTTCCGGATCGTTTCCAGATGATGGGGCCAGGGATTCGGAGGCATGGACGAAGGTTACCGGCGGGCGGCGTAAAAAAAGACCGGAACTTCTCGTTCCGGCCTGAGAGGTCTTTCTTGTTCTCTGATCTGCTCGCAACCCTCGGCGCCTCGTCTTTTTCGAGGCTTCCGGCGCTGTCAAAGCGTGCTCGATTAGAAATATCGCACACATCGCCCAGCGTTGGAAGCCGCTTTCATGAAAACCAATTAGATTGCGCAAGAAGCCATAACATCCAAACATTAGGTTCGAAAAGGAGGCGACTTCCGGCGCAATATGAACCTTATCGCAGAAAGAGCCGGCACGCCGGGTTGTCGGTCTGCTCGCTGTAGTCGAACCCGAGCCGGTCCAGGAACGCCTGAAATTTGGCCGCGTCTTCGGGCGGAACCTGCACCCCGCAGAGCACGTGCCCATAGTCCGACCCGTGGTTGCGGTAGTGGAAGAGAGAGATGTTCCAGGGCTGCGCCATCGCTTCGAGGAACCCGAGCAGGGCGCCCGAGCGCTCGGGGAAGGTGAACGCGAACAGCCGCTCGTGCGCCGCCCCTTCGGCACGGCCTCCCACCATGTGCCTGAGGTGCACCTTGGCGATCTCGTCGTCGGTCAGGTCGATCGTTTCGTAGCCCTTCTCCCGGAGCGCGGCGACCACCGATTCGGCTTCGCGCTGCTCGTGGACCTTGATCCCCACGAAAATGTGCGCCTGTGCTGAGTCGGCGTAGCGGTAGTTGAACTCCGTGACGGGCCGGTTCCCGATCGTTCGGCAGAACTCAAGGAAGCTCCCGGGCCTTTCGGGGATCGTCACCGCCAGTACGGCTTCCCGCCTCTCGCCGATCTCCGCCCGTTCCGAGACGTGCCTCAGCGAGTCGAAGTTGATGTTCGCCCCGCAGGCGATCGCGACGAGGTGGCGGTCTCGCAGCCCCCGGGCTTCGGCGCACTTGCGGAGCCCCGCGTACGCGAGGGCCCCCGCCGGCTCGAGAATCGCGCGCCGATCTTCGAAGATCTCCTTGATCGCTCCGCAGATTTCGTCGTTCGAGACCACGATGCACTCGTCCACCACCTGCCTCGCGATCTCGAAGGTCGTCTCGCCCACCGTGCGGACGGCGACGCCGTCGGCGAAGCGGCCCACGCGCGGCAGCGTCACCCTCTTCCCCTGTTCCAGCGACTGCGTCATCGCGTCCGCGTCCTCGGGCTCCACCCCGATGACCTTGATCTCCGGGCGAAGCGACTTCAGGACGGCTCCCACCCCCGAGACGAGCCCCCCTCCTCCGACCGCGACGAACACGGCGGCAAGGTCCCCGGCGTGCTGTTTGAGGATCTCCAAACCGATGGTCGCCTGGCCCGCGACCACCTCCGGGTCGTCGTAGGGGTGGATGAACGTCAGGGACTCCTGCTCGGCGAGGCAACGCGCATGGCCGTACGCCTCGTCGTAGTTGTCGCCGTGAAGGACCACCTCCCCTCCGAGGGCTCGGACCGCGTCGACTTTGATGCTGGGGGTCGTCTGGGGCATGACGATGACCGCCCTCGCCCCGAGCTTCCGGGCGGAGAGGGCGACGCCCTGGGCGTGGTTTCCGGCGGAGGCGGCGACGACCCCTCCCGCAAGGGCCTCCGCCGAGAGCGAGGCGATCTTGTTGTACGCCCCGCGCAGCTTGAACGAGAAGACCGGCTGCTCGTCCTCGCGCTTCAGCCAGACGTGGTTGCCGGTGCGCTGCGAGAGCATCGGGGCGTATTCGAGCGGCGTCTCGACGGCGACGTCGTAAACTCGGGCGAGGAGCGCCTGGCGGAGGATGGAGTCGAGGGTCATGGCGAATCGCGGTCCTACATGCCCAGCATCTTCGCAAGGTCGATTTTGCGCAACGCCAACGTCGCGCCTGCCTTCATCATACGCTGGTTTGCCCCGACGTCCGACGACATGGCGACGATCCGCGGACACCCCCGCCGCTTCAGCTCCCTCGCGACCGTCGCCCCGTTGTGCTTTTCGCTGATGAAGTAGTGGTCCAGGAAGGCCAGCTGAACGTTCAGGGGGGCCGTCTCCCGGGTGGCGAGGTCGAGGGAGGTTCCGACAGCGGTTTCGCCGAGGATCTCGTCGATCCCGGCCAGGCTCCAGACCCGGTGCCCCATTTCCTCCAAAAAGGCGGCGAGGCGGACCGCATAGCCGACGCTATCCTCGACCACGAGCACCCTCTGCGGGTGGCGGAGGTCCAGGTTGGCCGTCAATTCGCCGAGCGTCAAGACTTCCTTCGCGATCGCCCTTCCTGCTGGGCGACCGAGTCCTCCCGGACCTTCTCTTCCTTCTCGGCGGCGAGCGAGCCCTTCAGGACGATCGCATGCGGCACCGGGCGCGACGGGAGCTTCTCGGTGCTGTGGCCGCTCGCAAGGATCTGGCCGTCGTAGACGAGCGACGTCGAGAAGCCCGAATCGAGCAGGACCGCTTCGGCGACCCCGGACGAGGCGGCGGCCTCGGCGAGGCGTTCGGAGCTGACCGAGTTCTTGGAGGCACCGATCACGAAGCTCCCGTCCGCCATGACGCCGAAGAAGGCGCGTCGCCTCGCATCCTGGATGTCCTTGCTCGCGAACGAGTTCATCTCCGCTTTCGCTCGCGGGACTCCGTTCCGTACGAGCCAGACGCCCGCGAGGAACGCGTCCGTCATGTCCGGCATGAACGTCCGGAAGCTCTCCTCGGAGTTCATGATCTCCGGCTGGTACGGGAGGATCGCGAACCTCGTCGGCCCCCAAAGGACCATGGGGCGGTTCCGCAGCTTCGGCCACCGCGAACGCTCCTGGTCGGGGATCATGACGGGGAGGTCCGACGTCTTGCAGGGGCCGAGCATGGTGTTGTCCTTCCCGCGCAGCTCGGACATCACGAAGAAGCCGCCGTTCACTCCCGCCACCCCTTCCGCGCGCTTGACGAAGTCGAGGACCCCGGTGCGGGTCGCGGAGGTCAGCGACTGCGGCTGCCCCCCCTGGACCATGATGATCTTCGCCCGGCCGTGCTTCGCCTTCACGACCTTGACCGGGTTGTCGCGCACGTCCTGGAGGTAGAGGCCCGCCGGAGCCCCCATCGCGGCACGGTCCCGATCGTCCCATGCCTTCTTGAGGCGGGTGTGGATGTAGCGGTTGACGTTCAGGATCGACGGGGACTCCTCGGCGAGGCCGTTGTCGATGCTGAACGCCATCAGGAAACCGGCCTTTTTGGCTTCTGCCTGGGTCTTCCGGTCGTTCTTGCCGTTCGGGTAGGCGAGGAACGGGACCTTGATCTTCAACTGCCGTTCGAGCGCGTCCTTGGAGTCCTTCATCTCCTTGAACTGCTTCTCCGGCGGGAGGGTGCGCATGTCCTCCGGGTGGGTGACCGTATGCGCGCCGATCTCGAACAGCGGGTGGCGGCTCAGCTCGCGCAGGTCCTCCCATCCCATCTTCGGACGGCCGGTCTTGCGATCTCCCACGAAACCCGTGTGCACGAACATCGCCGCCGGATAGCTGTACTTCTGGAGGATCGGCCAGGCGATCTCCTTGAAGCCCTCGTAGTTGTCGTCGAAGCTCAGAACCAGCGATTTTTCCGGGATCTCCTCTCCGAGCGTGAGGTGCCGATAGAGCTCGTTCATCGTGATCGGCGTGATCCCCTGGTCCCGGATCCATGCCATCTGGTCCTCGAACTCCTGGCGGGTCACATCGAACCATTGGGTGTCCTTGGTCCGCTCCGGAACCACGTCGTGGTACATGATCACCGGCGTCCGCTTGACGACGGATCGGAAGGCGATCTCCTGGAAGACCGGTTCGGGCTCCACCTCCGCCACGGCCGGCGGGGCCGGCTTCGCCGCCTGCGAGACCGTTCGGGCGGGTTCTTCCGTTTGGCAGCCGGTTGCCACGAGGAGCAGCGCCAGCAAGGCGACCGAGGGGGAACGTCTTGTCGAGGTCATGGGAGGGAGCTTCCGTGCTTTCCAACGCCATGGTAGCCCGAAACGTGCCACCCCGGCCACGCCACAATAGCAGGAAGCGTTAAACATGACTCTCCGTAAAGCCCAAAAAATCAGCGCGGTCGCCGCGATATGCACGTTGACGCAAGTTGGCGCCGCACAGTTCATCGCGAAACCCTATCTTCAGTTGGGCGGCGACCGGCAGATGGGGATGTACAAGAGCCTCACGCTGGTTTGGCACGCGCCAGACCGCGAGGGGACATGGGCGGTGAGGGTCCGAAACGCGGGGCGGACCGGGCTGGTGAAGAACATCCGTTACCGGGTCGTCAAGCGGGAGGGCGTTCCCGAACACCGCGTCTACACGGCCCCGATGACGAACCTCGCTGCCGGGCTCGCCCTCAAGTACGAGGTTCTCCTCGGAGGCAAGACGGTATTCGCGAGCGCGTCCGTCGCGCCCAAGGCGCCGGGGCAACGCTTCAAATTCGTCGTTCTGGGCGACACCGGCATCAACAGCGCGGGACAGCGAAGGGTCATGTCGGCGGTGCACAACCAGCACCCGGACATGGTGGCGGTCGCGGGAGACATCGTCTATCCGAAAGGGACGATCCCCGACTATCGCCGGAACTTCTTTCCGATCGCCAACTCGGACGTGCGCGCGGCCACCGTGGGCGGGCCGTCGATGCGCTCCACGCTCTGGGTCGCGGCCCCCGGCAACCACGACACCGGGTACCGGGATGCCCCCGACGGGTTGGCGTTCTACGATTACTGGATCCAGCCCGCGGGCGGCCCGACCGGCGGCTGCTTCACGTTCGTCTACGGCAACTCGCACTGGGTCGTCCTCGACTCCAACCCGTACGTCGACTGGACGAAGGGCAAGTACCGGGCGTGGCTCGAGGTCGCCCTTCAGGGCGGAACGCGCAGCGACTGGAGCTTCGTCCTCTTCCACCACCCGCCGTACAGCTCCTCGAAGACGCACGCGGGAGACACGCACATGCGGGGGATCGCGGACCTTTTGACGAACCACCGGGTGGACCTCGTCTTCTCGGGACACGTGCACAACTACCAGCGGACCCACCCGATGCGGACCTCGCACGGCGGAAAGCGCTGGTCGTTCGGCCTCGGCACGGTGTACGTCGTCAGCGGAGCGGGCGGCGCCCCGCTCTACGATCAGGAGCAGGCCAAGGACCGTTCGTCGTGGAAGCCGTTCACGGCTTCGTTCCAGCCGGGCTTCTCCTTCTCGTTGGTCGAGGTCGACGGAAAAACGCTGAACCTGCGCCAGCTGGATCCGGCGGGGAACGTGCTGGACCAGCTCAGGATTCTCAAGTGAGCGCGGGCTATCGCATCGAGGCGAGCAGGTCGGCGAACTTCTCCTTCACCACCTTTCGCTTCACCTTCATCGAGGGCGTCAACTCGCCGTTCTCGATACTGAACGGCTCGTCCAGGACCGCGTGCCTCTTCACCATCTCATAGCTGGCGAGCCCCCGGTTCAGGCGATCGATCTCCTTTTTCAGAAGGGCTTTCGCCTCGGCGTTCTCGCTCAGCCGTGCCGTCTCGGGCAGGTTCAGCGCATGTCGGACCGACTCGTCCTTGGGCACGATGAGCGCGACGCAGTGGTCCATCCCGTCGCCGAAGAGGACGGCCTCCGCGATGTAGGGAGACTCCTTAAGCTTGTTCTCGATCGGCTGGGGCGCGATGTTCTTGCCGTTGCCGAGGATGATC
>DASWVS010000043.1:0-4587 GCA_036401135.1 Fimbriimonas sp. | reverse complement strand
ATACGAACTCGGCTACCGGACGGACCGCCCCCTCAAGCACACCCTTCCCCGCTGGCCTTAGCCCGCGGGGTCATTTCTGCTTCTCGGGAACCCAGGCGGTGGTTCGCCCCCCGATGGTTTCCCGAACGATCTTCAGACCGTCGACCTCGTCGGCGCCGCGCTTTCCGCCCCATCTCGCCCCGAAAAGCCAGTTTCCGGGGTATTTCCGATGGTCGGCTTCGGCATCGATTGCAAACGAGACGACGTGGTGGAGGGAGTCGCGAAGACGCCGCACCTCCTCGGGCGAAAGCGAGTTCGCGAGGCGCATCGGGGCGATGCCTGCCTGGTAGAGCGCCTCGTCGGCAACCCAGTTCCCGACTCCTGCGAAGAGCGCCTGGTTGAGCAGGAGTGCCTTGATCGGCGCTTTCCTCCTCGCAAGGACCTTTTCCAACTCCTCTCCCGAGGGGATCTCCTCGAACACGTCGGGACCGAGTTTCGCGATTTGGGGGTCAGATTCGGGGCTCTCCCCAAGCCACAGCCTTCCGAGGCGTCGGCCGTCCGTGAATGCGACCCGGTTCCCGTTCTCGGTCTCGATCAACATCTTCAGGAACCTCGGCATCCCGTCCTCGTCGTCCAAGGGCGCCTCTCCGTGGGAGTGGAGCCGCAGGGTCGGCTTGTCGAGGGCCCGGATCCAGCCGCTCATCCCGAGATGCCCGAAGAGCCACGGCGAACGATCGAGCTGAAGCCACCAGAACTTTCCTTTCCGGCCGATGTCGGCCACCGTGCTGCCGACGAGCGCTTGCTCGAGCCGCTCCGGCGTCCCTCCCACGACGACGATGTCGTCCGGCGCGACCTTTGCGCGCGCGATACGCTGGCCGGCCAGCTCTCTCCGCATCAATCGGCGTACCGTCTCGACCTCGGGTAACTCGGGCATGCCCAGAAGGATGGCACAACGCCCGGGCGGCCCAAAAGACCTTGGGAAACCTCTCGGACTGTCCTAGAATATAGATGGTATGAGCCATATCAACCGCGCAGAGAGACGAAAAATCGAGCGCCGGATCAAGAGGCGCACTCTCAGAACTCAACCCATCGACGTGAACGTCGAACTTGGCTCCGGATGGGCCGTCAAGCGACGCGGCCATTCGATGCAGTGGCGAAAAGCCGACACTTCTGCGGATCTAAGCTTCGAATAAAGACGGCCGTGCGGCCCTGCCGCACGGCCGAATAGGAAAAAGGGGCGGGGGCTGCCCTCAGGCAGCCCCCGCCCCTTTCGTAGGTTTAGAAAACAAGACGATTAGGGCTTAATCAGCTCTCGAACGGCAAACAGCTCCTCTGTCGGCTCGGTAGCCAGTTCGACGCCTTCCGGGAGGGGGACATCGGACGCGTAGAGGCTTCCGCCTGCTTCGAGCGAGGACAGGTCGATAGCCACCCGTTCCGGAATCTTGCAGAAGGGCCCCCGAACGATCAGGTGGCGCTTTCTTTGAACGACTTGGGCACGCCTCTCTTTGGCAGATGACGGCAGATCGACGACCTTGAGGAGCACCTGCATCCTCACCACATCGTCTTCGGCGACTTCCCGAACCACGACATGGTTGAAGCCGTCGGATCCAGGGTTCTTCTCGACCTTGCACGCGATGGCATGGTGGATGGTCGGGTCGTGGCCGATCTGTAGATCGAATCTTCCAACACCACCGGTCTCCAGCAGGGCTTTCCTGAGTTCATCGCGCGGGGCGATAAGGGCTACCGGTTCCTTCCCTCCATTCTGGAGCGTCAGGCTGAGGTAGTGCCCGGAAGGTTGCTTGGGGCCGCGCGGCGCGGCATGTATCGTCGTCAATAGAGCCTCCTTTCGTCAAGGACTTAGGCCGCATAATCGCGACAACCCTATTATACGCCAATCTACGCACTAATGTTGCATATCGCTCAGTAGCATTGCGGTTGCATCTTTGTTCACTCGGCGGGCCCTCGCATCCGAGAGGCTCAACATCCTGTCTTTACCGAGCGTTCAGAAAGGAACATCCGAACGCGCCTCAAGTCCATCTATACGAACCCGAAAAACGGATCATCAAATAGAAAGGGGAGACGAATGGCAAGTATCTACGCAAGTTTCAGAGACACGGATGCGGCCGAAAGGGCCGCGGGGGCGCTGCTGGATTTCGGCGGGCGCCGTGAGGACATCAGCATCATCGCGAACGAGCACGCCGCCTATGGCACCGATCGAAGCGCGGCTTACGAGGCTTCCAAGGCCGAGTCGCAGGCTAAAGAAGGACTGACGACCACGACTCCGGCCGACGTCGCCGTAGGCGCCGTTAAAGGGGCTGCCGCAGGCGCCGGGCTTGGACTTGCCGCGGCGCTTGCCGCCCTCTTCGTGCCGGGCATCGGGTGGGTGCTGGGAGGAGGCGCGCTTGCGACCGCCCTCGCCGCCGCCGCCGGAACCGCGGCCGCCGGGACCGCCGCGGGAGGCGTCGTGGGCTACCTGAAGGACCAAGGCGTCTCAGAGGAATATGTGACCCGCTATTCGGAGACGCTCCACGAAGGAGGCGCGATTCTCGCTCTGGCGGTTCCGAGCGGCGAGTTGTCGTCCGCGGAAGCCGAGGGCATCCTGACGAAGTACGGCGCCATCAACGTGGGCACGTTCTACGCCCAGCAGGCGGCCAAGGTCGTGGCCCCCGCGATCGACACGACGCGCATCCCCACAACGCCCGCCGCGATTCCCGCGACCGTTCCCGCTCAGCCGGCGCAGACGGTCGTGCAGAAGACCCAGACGCCGTATGGAACGGTTCAGGAGACCGTCGTCGAGCAGCCGGTGGTCCCTGCGCCTACGGGGCCGCAGGTCATCGTCGGACAGACGCCGCAGACGAACGACCCGCTGGCGCCGGCAACGACCGTGGTGGTGGACCCGAACACCGGCGTGCGACGGTCGGTTACGGTCGATCCGGTCACCGGACTGCAAACAAGCGCCGTGGTCGACCCGGTGACGGGCGAAGCCCTGCCCTCCACGGTGACGACGGTCCAAACCCAGGGGGCGAACGCCACCGAGCACCAATCGGTGACAGGTGCCATTCCTGGCACACCCGTCGTCGCCACTCCGCCGATCACGGAGCCCACGGTCGTGAACTCGCCGGTCGTCCAAAAGAAGACGGTTTACGACGAGGCTGGCAACCCCATCGGGGAGACCGAGGTTGTGGAAGACCAGACGGTGATCGTAGACCCGAACCGGCCTAAATTGCTGTAAAGGGCCTCGCTTCCACGAGAGTCGCCGCAGGCCGAGCCTGCGGCGACTTTTTCGCGCTCGGTCGAAGGCGGTAGCCTAGTGGCTTGGACGAGGCACCGTTGAGCCAGGGGAGGATTGCGCGCTTCTTCCTTCCGCTGGCGGTTTCGTGGATCTTTATGGCCGTCGAAGCGCCGATCTCGATCGGCGTGATCTCGCGCATGCCCTTTCCGAAGGTCAACACTGCCGCCTTCCTGCTCATGATGGGGCTGGCACTGTGGATCGAGAGCCCGGTCATCGACCTCCTCTCGACATCGACGACCCTCAGCCGATCCCGACGGAGCTACCAGTCGATCACCCGGTTCGCGCTTCTCTTGATGGCATGGGTAACGTTCGCCCACTTCGTCGCGGTGGCGACGCCGGTTTACGACCTGATCGTTTACCGCGTGATGGACGTTCCTGAAGAGGTCGGGGCAGCGGCGCGGTCCGGCTTGATGATCATGCTTCCCTGGAGCGCTCTTATCGGATGGCGCCGCTACCTGCAAGGGATCTTGATCCGGAACGGCTACACCCGCACGATCGGGTTGGGCACCGCCGTACGGGTGAGCGTGATGGCCGTCAGTTCCGTCAGCCTCTACCTGGCTTCCTCTCTGCACAGCATCGTCGTCGTCGCGACCGCTCTTATCCTTTCCGTGGGTGCGGAAGCGGCTTTCATCCATGCCGTATCGAGGCGGGTGGTGCGCGAGTTGACTCGGCGGAGCGAACCTGACGAGCCGATCGAGAACCGGCGCCTCGCTGCGTTCCACTTCCCTCTCACCGCCACCACGCTCGTGACGATGTTGGCTTCGCCGCTCATCACGGCCGCCTTGTCCCGGGACGCCGATTCCATCCGAACGATGGCCGCGTTCCAAGTGGCGAGCACCCTCCTGTTCCTCTTCCGGACGACCACCTTCGCGATCCCCGAGGTCGTCATCACCTTGTCGCAGGAGCATAGGGGGCCGGAAGCCCTGTGGCGGTTCTGCTTCTTTCTGGGAAGCGGACTGAGCGGCCTGCTGCTGATCTTCGCACTGAGTCCGCTCGACGATCTGGTGTTCCGGAGCGTGCTCGCGGCGCCGGCGGACGTGGTCCCCCTCGCTTCTTCCCTCCTGCTGCTGGGCGCGTCCCTACCCCTCGTCAACGCGATGCTGGGCTACGTCCGTGGGATGTTGACCGCGCACCATCTGACGCTGTCGCGGATGGTGGCGGTCGTCGTTTCGATGAGTGTGCTGGGAGGCATGCTTGCGCTGGGGGTCGCCGCCCACTGGCCCGGGATCGTCACCGCCGCCGTGGCGCTGACGGTATCGCTGGTCACCGAACTCGGGGTGCTGGGGATCGCCTGGCATCGCGGCAGAAACCGGATC
>DASWVS010000042.1:0-4258 GCA_036401135.1 Fimbriimonas sp. | reverse complement strand
CGAACCGGATCAGGGGTTCGACGGTCGTGTGGTGGTCGAGCACGACGGAAGCCGTCAGGCGAACGAACGTCTTCTCCTGCGCCACGCTTCGGGTCACACCGACCCCGAGCTGCGCGGAGGGGATCGGGCGAAAGCTGAGGCTCGCGTCGAGAATGTCCTCGTCCACGTCGCGCGCGGTCTCTCCGGATCGGAGGAAAACGGCTTCGCCGCGCACCGTGACCGACCCGATGTTGCGGTAAGCGTCGAAGCCGAGAACCCGCTCGTAGCCTCGCCGGAGGCCGGGGGCGTCCTCCGGGGCCCGGACGTAGGTCAGGGCGGTCGAGGCGATGCCAAAGTGGTGGCCGAGGGCGAAGCTCAAGCCGATGCGGCTGCCGATCCTCCCGACGTATCCGCGCTGCTTGCCGGGCCCTCCGTCGCAGGCGGCGAAGACGACCGGGAGTCCTTCCAGGATCAGGTTCGTGTCGCCCCGGGCGGCGAGCACGCTCTCGCGAAGGATCTGACCCGATCCGAACGGCAGGAACTGCTTTCCGACTTTCCAGAGGCCTTCATCCTCGACGTAGTACTCCTCCAGCGGTTCCTGGTCGGAGTCGTTCTCGATCTGCTGGAGCTTCTGGGTGACGTAGGTTCGGAAGCCGGGCTCGAGGAAGAAGGTGACGGCGAGGACGCCGCGATGGCCGAGGGGATCGTAGAACCGGAGGGACGCAGGGCCCGTTCCGTCCGAACGCAGGCTGACGATCGCATCGAGCCGGACGCGCACGTCCGGCGCTTGCGCCGAGGATTGCGCCGCGACGAGCGAGGCCGCTCCGATCAGAGCCGCAGGTCGGCCGCGCAAGCTAGACCGCCTCCCGCACGCGTTCGAGGGGGACCTCCGACTGTTCGCTCGTCTTCAGGTTGCGGACGGTGACGGTTCCCTTTGCGAGTTCGTCGCTGCCGAGGATGAGGGCGGTCCTTGCGCCGACGCGGTCCGCCTGCCGCAGCTGGGACTTCATGCTCTTGGCGTCCAGATCCTGGATGACGGAGACTCCGGCGTCGCGGAGTTCGCGGGCGAGCCGGAAGCAGGCGGCTTCGGCCTCGGGCGTCGCCAGGACGACGAACACGTCGACGTGCGGAGCAACGTAGGGGTGCTCCAAGCTCTCCAGAACCAGAAGGGCGCGCTCGATTCCGATCCCGACGCCGACGCTGGGGGTGGAAGGTCCGCCAAGGTCCTTGATGAGGTCGTCGTACCGACCGCCGCCGCAGAGGGTGCTCTGGGCGCCGAGTTTGGGAGAGTGGATCTCGAAGACGGTTTCGGTGTAGTAGTCGAGGCCCCGAACGATGCCGGGAACGACCCGATAGGGGATCTGCGCGTCCGCGAGCAGCCGCTCGATCTTGTCGAGCCGCGCTTTGCACTCGTCCTCGAGGTAGTCCAGGATCGGGGGAAGGCCCTGCAGGGCTGCCTGGACGTCGGGGTCCTTGCTGTCCAGGAGGCGAAGCGGGTTGCGCCGGGCGCGCTCCCAATCCTCTTCGCCCTGCGACTTGAGGTAGCCCTCCATGTGGGCGAGGATCGCCTCGCGGTAGCGGGTCCGGCACTCCTCGCGCCCGATGGAGTTCAACTGGACCTCGGCGTCGGCGATGCCGATCTCGTTGAAGAACCGTACGGTCGCCTCCATGATCTCGGCGTCGGCGGCGGGAGAGGCAGACCCAATGAGTTCCATCCCGACCTGGTGGGGTTCGCGCAGCCGGCCCTTCTGGGGGCGCTCGTAGCGGAAGACCGGGGTGATGTAATACAGCCGGGAGACCGTGCCGGGCGGGCAGAGGCTGTTCTCGATCACGGACCGCATGACGGGAGCGGTGCCTTCGGGCTTCAGCGTGATGCTGCGCCCGCCCTTGTCGACGAACGAGTACATCTGCTTCGTGACGATCTCGCTCGTTTCGCCGGAGGAGCGGACGAACAGGTCGGTCTCCTCGAAGGTCGGCGTACGGATCTCCTGGTAGCCGTAGCGATGCAGCAGGTCCCGCGCGATGGATTCGAGACGCTGCCACTTCGAGGATTCGCCGGGCAGCACATCCTGTGTCCCGCGCGGTGCCTGATAACGCATATCTTCGATTGTGGCGCAGGCGCCCCTTCCGGGTCGCTTCCGTCGGGACCGATTGCCTGTTGCTCGTTCGTGCGCTCGTCCCGCCCTCGACCTATCGGAGGGTTGCGATTCGGAGTATCACTAAGGCATGTATTCGGTTGTGGGAGCGGACGGCCAAGTCTACGGGCCGGCCAACATGGCGACGCTGGAGCAGTGGATCAAGGAGGGGCGGATCACGCCGTCGACCAACCTGATCGATCCGATCGACGGCCGGGTGTACCGCGCCCAGGACCTGCCGCTGGTCGCTCCGCTGCTGCAGTCCGTGCCGCCGGTCGCCGTGCCGCAGCCGCCGCGCCCGTCGCCGTTCTCGACTCCCGTCTTCCAGAACCCGATCCAAGCCTATCCGCATACGAACCCGGCGCTCCAGACGAGCGACCGGTCGAAACTGGTCGCGATCCTGCTGGCGCTCTTCCTCGGATCCCTCGGCATCCACCGCTTCTACCTCGGGCACAACGGCTCAGGAACGGCGATGCTGCTGATCACCCTCGTCACCTGCGGGTTCGGTGGGATCATCACCGGAATCTGGGCGCTCATCGATATCATCTCCATCGCCACCGACTCCCTGCGGGACGTTAACGGCCGTCGCCTGGCGTAGCAGGGTGTCTGCCCGGAGAGAGGTTTCCGGAGCCCTTCCCCCTGAGGGGGAAGGGTTGGGATGAGGGTTCGCAGGTACGAGGTCCCAGCTTCAAGCGTGCGAGGAGCGTCGATGGGCCGCGCTGCGCGCTCCGCGCTGTCGACGGTCGAGAAGCCTCGGCAGCGGACGAGTCGCCCCCTCGGTCGTCAAGTGCCCGAGGCTGCTGAGGCAACAGGAGGCCTTCGACTGTCATTGCCTCGGCAGCCTCGCCACGCTTCTAGTTGACGGCAGCCTTGTTCTCTGCCGAGGCTTCGTCATCCGTCGATGCCCAGAGAAGCCTCAGCAGCGGACGAGTCGCTCCCTCGGTCGTGAAGTGCCCGAGGCTGCTGAGGCAACGGCGTAGACCTCACCCGAGCCGGCCGTGGAGGGCTTGCGCGATCATCGCGTCGAAGGCTCGGTCGGGCATGGGCTGGGGGGTTCCGACGAGGCGGGCGGAGAGGAGGATCGTGGCGATCCGTTCGAGGGTCTCCATTCGGTTGTAGGCATCGGTGAGGTCCCTCCCCATCACCACCGCGCCATGATGGCTCATCAGGAAGGTCTTGTGGTCGTCGAGGAGCGGATCGATCGCGTCCGGAACTTCGTCGGTGCCCGGCATCGTGAAGGGGACGGTCGCCACCGAACCCAGAACGACGGCGGATTCGGGAAGCATGTTGTCGGGAATGGTCTCCTCGGCAAGGGCAAACCCGGTCGCGATGGGGGGATGAGCATGGATGACCGCCTGGCAGTCGGGCCGGCGGGCGAGGATGCGCACGTGGAGCTTGATCTCGGAACTGGGAGCGCCACCGTCGACAGGGTTGCCCTTCGCGTCGATCACGACGAGGTCGGCGGGGCGCAGATGGCCCTTGCTCAGACCGCTCGGGGTGCAAAGGATACGCTGCGGGCTCAGTCGGACCGAGATGTTCCCCTCGGCAGCCCCGATGAGGCCGCGCTGCCAGAGTCGTCGACCAATCTCGCAGACCTCCGCACGGAGGCTCAATTCGCTCATGGCTCGATTATGGGGCGCATCGGCAGCGCCTTTCCATGCCGGCTGTGAGTCTGGGCCGAGGGGCTTGAGTGTCCCTGGTTGATCCTTTGTTGAGCAGAAGGCGAGTCGTTGGTGCCACGTGTCCGCGCCCAGGAAGGAAGCGCCTGCAGCCTGCCCTTGACCCTCCAAGCCGCGCGGCGGTGGCTCTTCCACCACTAGAGGCACCCATGACACGAAGGAACATCAAGGCCGCCCCTCTTTCCCCAACCCCTTTCTCCCCGACGGGGAGAAAGGGGCCTTTCGTTATTCTCTGACCTCGTCGCGGAGGGCGATGAGGTCCTTCATCACGTTCGCGAGCGGCGTCTGCGTGCGGGGGACTCCGAATGCGTCGTGAACCTGCTCGTAGAGGGCGAAGAGGCGCGCGTAGGTGGCGGCCGCTTGGGGATCCGGGGTGAAGATTACATCCTTGAACCCGACCATCTTCTCCTGGGCGGCTTCCGCGTTCTCGTACGCGCCGGCGACCACGGCGCCGAAGATGGCGGA
>DASWVS010000041.1:0-12851 GCA_036401135.1 Fimbriimonas sp. | reverse complement strand
GAAGATGGTCACGGTCAAGATGCTCCCGTTCGACAACAAGAACGAGTTTCAGGTGATCGTCGACATGCCGACCGGCACGACGATGGAACAGACGGCGGCCGTCGCCCGGGCGCTTTCGGATTACGGCGCCAACGTCCCCGAAGTGGCGGACTACCAGATCTACATCGGCACCGCCTCGCCCTTCAACTTCAACGGCCTCGTGCGGCACTACTTCGCGCGGAACACCAGCTACCAGGCCGATATCCAGGTGAACCTCTCGCCCAAGCACGCGCGGGATGCCCAGAGCCACGATATCGTCAAAAGGATCCGCGCCGACATCGTGAAGCTGGGCAAGGAGATGGGGGCGAGGGTGAAGGTGGCGGAGGTCCCTCCGGGACCGCCCGTCCTCCAGACCCTCGTCGCCGAGGTCTACGGCCCGGACGAGCAGACCCGCGTGGAGGTCGCCCGGCAGGTCAAGGAGGTCTTCTCGACCACCGAAGGCGTGACCGATGTGGACTGGTATATGGACGACGACCAGCGGACGGTGCAGTTCGTGGTCGACGAGTCCAAGGCCGCACTGGCGGGCGTGGACGTCGCGACCGTCAACCGCACGCTGGCGGCCTCCCTCAACGGCCAGCAGGTCGGCCTGCTGCACGACGACGGATCGCGGGAGGACATCCCCGTGACGGTGCGCCTGCCCCGCGCCGAGCGTAGCGGCCTCGCCCGGCTGGCGCAACTGACCGTCCCCTCGAGATCGCGAACGCTCGTGCCTTTGTCCGAGGTGGTGAAGCCGGTCGAGATCGCGACCGACAAGAGCATCTACCACAAGAACCTCCAGCCCGTGGTGTACGTCACCGGAGACGTGGCCGGCGAGCAGGAGAGTCCGGTCTATGCGATCCTCAAGATGAACCAGGCGATCGCAAAGCTGCAGCTGCCGGAAGGGGCGAAGTTGAACGTCCTGAGCACCAAGCAGCCGGACGACACCTTCCAGCCCTCCATGAAGTGGGACGGCGAGTGGCACATCACCTATGAGGTGTTCCGCGACCTTGGGATCGCGTTCGCCGCCGTCCTCGTCCTGATCTACATCCTCGTAGTCGCGTGGTTCCAGGACTTCAAGACGCCGATCGTGATCATGGCCCCGATCCCGCTGACGCTCGTCGGCATCCTGCCCGCGCACGCGATGATGGGGGCGTTCTTCACCGCCACGTCGATGATCGGCTTCATCGCCGGCGCCGGCATCATCGTGCGCAACTCGATCATCCTCGTGGACTTTGTCGAACTTCGGAGGAGACAGGGCTATCCGTTGGACGAAGCCGTGATCGACGCGGGCGCAACCCGGTTCCGGCCGATGCTGCTCACCGCTGCGGCCGTCATCGTGGGCTCGTTCGTCATCCTTTTCGACCCGATCTTCCAAGGCCTGGCGATCTCGCTCATGGCGGGAGAGATCGCTTCGACGCTCCTCTCGCGCCTCGCGGTGCCGGTGCTCTACTTCCTTGCCGAGCGAAAGTCGGATTTGAAACGGGACGCCGAGCCGCCCGAGGCTCCGGGAGGCGAACCTGCGGAACTGCCTCGAGAGCCCGAGCCGGTCGGAAGCCGATAGTGGAATCGGTGTATCCTGCGGTTTGCGAGGACCCTCCATGGCGTTGCTCCCCTTTCTACTGGCATTCGGACCGACCTTCATGACGATCAACGAGGAAGTCGACTTCTACATCGGTACCTACACATCCGAGGAGGGGAGCAAGGGGATCTACCACGCCCGCCTGGACACGGCGACCGGCTCGATCGGCGGTCTCAAGTTGGCGGCGGAGGCGGTGACCCCCAGCTTCCTCGCCGTCCACCCGAACCGGCCCCTCCTCTACGCGGTGCACGAGTACACGAGCGGAGAGGTCAGCGCCTACGCGATGGAGGAGGACGGCGGCCTCCGACGGCTGAACACGCAGAAGTACCAAGGCCCCGGCCCCTGCCACCTCTCGGTGGACGCTCAGGGAAAGAACGTGCTCAGCGCGAGTTACGGCGACGGAAGCCTCGCCAGCCTTCCGATCCAGCTTGACGGGTCGCTCGCCGCGCCCGCCTTCGTGTTCACCAACAAGGGAAGCGGCCCCGACAAGGGGCGGCAGGAAGGGCCGCACATGCACGCGATCGCCACCGACCCGACCGGGATTCGAGTCTACGCTTGCGATCTGGGGACCGACGAGATCCTGATCTTTCGGATAGACCCCGAAACGGGCAAGCTGACGAGGAACGATCCCCCCTCCGGAAAGGTCGCACCCGGCGAAGGGCCGAGGCACCTCGCCTTCGCTCCCGGCGGCCGGTTCGTCTACGTCAACAACGAGATGGGCAACAGCGTCACCGCTTTCCAGGTCCTGCCCGGCGGCGGGCTGAAGGCGGTCCAGACTCTGTCAACCTTGCCCGAGGGCGAATCTACCAGGGGCAAGTCTACGGCTGAGATCGTCTGCCACCCGAACGGCCGCTGGCTCTACGTCTCGAACCGGGGGCACGACAGCATCGCCGCCTATTCCATCGGATCGAACGGGAGGCTCTCGACGATCGGGATCCAGGCCATCGGCGTTCGGGAGCCCAGGGGCTTCGACGTCGACCCCTCCGGCAAATGGCTCGTCGTGGGAGGACAGCGCAGCAACGACCTCCGGGCGATACCGATCGGCGCCGACGGAAAGCTCGGGACGCCGAAGGAGCCGGTTTCGATCGACAAGCCCGTATGCATCGTGTTCGCGCGCAAGGGTAGATAGCCGTCGCGAAAGCGTTCATGATGGAGACGTCTATGAGCGCGAATCCGATTTCGATCCGTATCCGGCCGAGCGAGAACGGCTCCGTCGTCAACCCCAACGTTTACGGCCATTTCGCCGAGCACCTCGGCCGTGGGATCTACGAGGGACTCTGGGTCGGAGAGGATTCACTCATCCCGAACACCCGGGGCCTCCGCAACGACGTCGTCGCCGCGCTCCGCGAATTGAACATCCCCGTCCTCCGCTGGCCCGGAGGCTGCTTCGCCGACGAGTACCACTGGAAGGACGGGATCGGTCCGCGCGAGCGCCGCCCCTCGCTCATCAACACCCACTGGGGAGGCGTGGTCGAGAACAACCACTTCGGCACCCACGAGTTCTTCGACCTGTGCGAACAGCTCGGCGCGGAGCCCTACGTCTGCGGAAACGTCGGAAGCGGAACCCCCCAGGAGATGATGGAGTGGGTCGAGTACATCACCTCCGACGCCGAGTCCCCCATGGCGAACCTTCGCCGGTCGAACGGCCGCCAGAAGCCGTGGAAGCTCAGGTACTTCGGCGTGGGCAACGAGAGCTGGGGCTGCGGCGGGAGCATGCGGCCCGAGTATTACGCCGACGAATACCGGCGCTACAACACGTTCGTCAAGAACTACTCCGGCAACCAGGTCTACCGGATCGCGTGCGGAGCGAACTCGGGCGACCTCCACTGGACCGAGGTATTGATGGAGCGGGCCGGCCGCCACATGGACGGCCTGTCGCTGCACTACTACACCCTGTGCGACGGATGGCCCCCGCGCGGCTCCGCCATCGAATTCACCGAGGAGGAATGGGGCAAGATCGTTCGATCGGCGCTCGACATGGGCCGCCTCCTGAACGAACACATCGAGATCATGGACCGGTTCGATCCCGAGAAGCGCGTGGGCCTGATCGTCGACGAGTGGGGGACCTGGTTCGAGTGCGAGCCGGGCTCCACGCCGGGGTTCCTCTACCAGCAGAACGGCATCCGTGACGCCGTGGTGGCGGCGCTGACCCTGCACATCTTCCATACCCGGGCGGACCGGGTCGCGATGGCGAACATCGCCCAGCTCGTGAACGTGCTCCAGGCGACGATCCTCACCGACGGCGAAAGGTTTTTGCGGACGCCGACGTACTGGGTTTTCGAGATGCTCAAGGGCCACCAGGGCGGGACGACCCTCGGCCTCGACTTCGACGTCCCCACCTGCGAGGTGGCGGGCATTTCGATCCCCGCGCTGAGCGTCTCCGCAACCCGGAACCGCGCCGGCGAAACGCTGGCGTCGTTCGCGAACCTGGACATCGCGAACGATCGCGAGATCGAGTTCGAAGCGCAGGGCAGCGACCCCGTCGGCAGGCTGCTCGCATCCTCGAGCATGCTCGGCCACAACACCTTCGACGCCCCGGACGCGGTCTCGCCCAGGCCCCTCGAGCTTCGAGCGGAGGCGGGCCGGGTGCGGTTCGAACTGCCGCGGCACTCGGTGGCGACGATCCGGTTCTGCGCTTAAGCAGAGCTGGATCTATACTTGCCTCGATGGGCCTGTTCAAAGCTGAATTCGACGCCGCTCCCTACACCCGAACGGGAGACCGTCTTCGTGAGATCGCCTTTCCCCTCGGGGGGATCGGTACCGGATGCGTCAGCCTGGACGGGCGGGGCGGCCTCCGGGACTGGGAGATCTTCGGCAGGCCCAACAAGGGCAAATTGCTCGACTTCACCTTTCCCGCCCTCTGGTTCGAAGAGGAGGGCGAGGCGTCGCGGGCGCTGGTGGTGCACGGACCGCGCCAGAAGGATTTTGCCGGTGACGGGCTCGACTTCTGGTCGTATGGCCACGGCCGGTTCTTCCACCAGATGGACGGCCTGCCGCACTTCGATCGGGTGAGCTTCGAAGGCACGTTCCCCATCGCCCGCGTCCGGTTCGAGAAGGAGGGCCTGCCGCTGCAGGTCGAACTGGCCGCCTTGAACCCGTTCATCCCCATGGATACCCGCAGCTCGAGCCTCCCCGGGGCGACCCTCGTCTATCGTCTTACGAACCGCGGCGGGAAGAACGTCCGTGGAACGCTCGCCTGGTCCCTGATGAACCCGGTGGGCGAGATGCAGCCGGAGACCGAAGGTTCGAAGCACCAGGCGGCGAACGCGCGCTGGCACGAAGGGTCCGTGCAGGGGATCCGCTTCACGAACGGACGGTTCGCCGAAGACGACGAGGCCTACGGGGAGGCCACCCTCGCCACCGACTGGCAGGACGTGCTCGTTGCCGATCGTTGGTCGACCGAGGGGTGGTGGGACTCGCTTCGGACCTTCTGGAACGAGTTCCGGAGGACCGGCGGCCTCGAGTCCATGGGCAAGGAAGGCGACTCGGCGCGGGTCCCGGGAACGCTCGGATGCCGGTTCGAACTGGCCCCGGGCGAGTCGGCTGAGATCCCGTTCGTCGTCGCCTGGCGCTTCCCCAATGCGAACCGGTATTGGTCGAAACCTGAGGAGGCCAAATGGAGGGCTCACTATTCGATCGAATGGCCGACCGCCGTGGACGCCGCCGTCGAGATGCTGGATCGGCGCGCGGAGCTTGCCGATCGGACTCTGGCGTTCGAAACCGCCCTGTACGACAGCACGCTGCCCCCCGAGGTGTTGGAGAGCGTGGGCGCGACCGCCTCGATCCTCCACTCGCCGACCGTCATCCGCCTCGAAGACGGCACGTTCTGGGCCTGGGAGGGCTGCTCGGCGAAGGAGGGCTGCTGCGAGGGATCGTGCTCCCACGTGTGGAACTACGCCCTCACCCACGCCTTCCTTTTCCCCGAGATCCAGAGGAGCATGCTCGACACCGCATTCCGCAACGGCTTCTTCTGCGGGCCGGCGGGACGGGAGGGGGCGATGAACTTCCGGATGCACCTGCCGCTGGGCAGGGACGTCCCGCTCTGGCACGCCGCCAGCGACGGCCAACTCGGGCAGATCGTGCAGATCTACCGCGACTGGCGGCTCACAGGCGATACCGATTGGCTGAAGGGGATCTATCCGGCCGCCAGAAAGGCCCTCCGATACGCCTGGGTGCAGTGGGACCGGGACCAGGACGGGCTGGTCGACGGCGACATGCACAACACCTACGACATCAACTTCTGCTCGCCGAACCCCTTGACCCAGTTCTTCTACCTCGCCGCGCTCCGAGCGATGTCGAAGCTGGGTACCGAGGTGGGCGACGGCGATTTCGCCGCGAAATGCGCCGAACTCGAGGAAAAGGGAAGGGCCTTGACCGAGGCGCGGCTCTGGAACGGGGAGTACTTCGCCCAATCGGGCAACTTCACCGATCGCGAGGCGCCGAAGTACCAGCACGGAGCCGGCTGTCTCAGCGACCAGGTCTTCGGCCAACTCGCGGCGAGCCTGGCCGGGCTCGGCGACCTCGTGGATCCTTCTCTGATGGAATCGGCGCTCGATGCGATCTTCCGCCACAACTTCCGCGACCCGCTCGGAGACCACGAGAACCTGCAGCGCGTCTACGCCTTCGCCGACGAAGCCGGCCTGATCCTCTGCTCCTGGCCCAGGGGCGAAGAGCCCGCCTATCCCTTCGTCTACTCTGACGAGGTTTGGACGGGGATCGAGTACCAGGTGGCGACCCACCTGGCCTTGCACGGGCGGATGCGCGAGGCGACCGAGATCGCCCGGGCGATCCGGCACCGGTACGACGGCACCCGCCGCAACCCCTGGAACGAGTTCGAGTGCGGCTCCCACTACGCCCGGGCGCTGGCCTCGTACGGCCTGATCGTCGCCTTCACCGGCATGAAATACGACGCCGTCGACAGGACGCTGAAGTTCCGCCAGGAGCCGTTCAAGAGCCTCTGGGCGGTGCCAGGCGCCTGGGGCACGGTCGAACGGACCCCGGACGGCCGGCTGGACCTCCGGGTCGTCGAAGGCACCCTGGACGTCTCGGCCGGGCGGTAGGGGGCCTCAGCGGGATTCGAAGACCCGGCTCATCGCCGGATACGAGTCGGAGGAAACGTGCTCCCGCCGGTCTCCCGTGATCCGGTACACCGTCACCTCATAGCCCGGCTTTCCCGAAGCGCGGAGCCGGGTGTGAGCGCCTTGGCCGAAACGGATCTCCGCTGGATCCCGCGTCCTCTCGACCCGTTCCACCACCGTCGGTCGCTCCGAGAGCCGCCGGGGGGCGACGAACTCGACCCTCAGCTCGCCCGGAGTCTGCCGCGTCGCGATCCGGAGCGGGAAGGGGTGAGGGTTGGAAAACCGGAGGTCGATGTTGGAATACGCCACCGCCGCGTCCCGTCCCGGGGGGACGTAGTTGGGTGCGAACTGGTGGCGATGCCGCTCGATGATAGTCATCCCCGCCAGGAGGGCCGCGTTATAGAGCGTCGTGGACGTCTGGCAGACCCCTCCGCCCCAGTCGTCGATCAGTTGACCGTTGAAGCTGACCGGAGCCTTGCGGTATCCCTGGTCGCGGGAGTAGGTTCCGACCGTCCCGTTGAACGAGAAGGTCTCGCCCGGGCCGATCGTGACTCCCTCCAGCCGCCGAAGCGCGAGCACGGCGTTGTGCCGCTGCGAGCGGGCGCGCCCCTCCAGGCTCGTCGCATAGGCGGCCACCCGGTGGTCCCGGGGGAGCGAACCTACCGCGAGGGCGGCGAGCGCGAGCGCCGAGGCCGCGATCGCCGCCGCCTGTCCCCGCGACGTCATGGCCGCACCTCCATGCGGGTTTCCGCCGACCACGCCGCCGTTGTGGGATCGTACATGTTCTGCACCAGGGTCGGCAGGGCGGCCGCGACGCCCGGCGACTCGGCCTGGAGGTGGTACGTGAACTTGCTCTCGCCCTTCGGCAGCTGGTCGGCGAAGAAGGCAACTCGGTCGTCCCGGATGGCCAGGTTCGACCACCACCAGCTCCACGCCTCGCCCTCGCCGAGCCCCTCCCGCTCGACCACCCGGCAGTTGCTCGGGATGGGGTCCTCGATCATCGCGAACGCGAGGGGGCTTGCCGCATTGACGGTCAGTTCGCACTGGATGATCGTGCCGCTCTCGACGCTTTCCACCGGCGACCCGCCGGGAAGCAGCCTAAGCTCGCCCCACTTGTTTCGTCGGGGCGCCAACAGCCGGTAGTGGCGCCGGACGCGCACGCCTGCCGAACTCTCCTGGGCCGCCATCGCGGGGCTCGCCTCGTACTGCCGCATCTCTGCGCCGTAGAAAACGGTCGCTCCGTCGGTCGTACGGATCTCTACCCGGTTCGCCCCGCTCTTCAGCTCCCGCGCCGACAGGTCGATCTTGAGGCCGTCCGCCTCGTCGGGATCGAACCGGCGGCTCTGCAGCGTTCGTCCGTTCAGAAGGACCGTGACCGTCGTGGGCTTCGCATTTTCCGGGTACTTCTCCAGGTAGGCCGCCAGAGCGATCAGCACGGCGGCAGTGTCGCGGGTCGAGGTCCAGGACTCCCCTTGGCGGCTGGAAACGAGGTGGAGGATGGCGCGCGGGACGATCGGGTCGTCCGGTCGCAGGATCGTCAGCGCTCGAAGCGCGACCGCCGTGCCCTCGCTGCCCCACTGCTCGTCCCCGTTGACCCACAGGGCGCTGCCGGAGGGGCCGGCCTGGGCTCGGGAAGCAAGGATCTCCGCCGTCGCCCGCGCCTGCGTCGCATAGGCGTCGCCGAGGTGTTCGAATCCCAGCGCCATGTATGCGAGCGTGGAGGCGTCGGCGCGGTCCGGGTCGAGGTTCGCCAGGTACTTCGCCGCGACGTTCGTGTCGCCGTGCTCGATCAAGGCGAACGCCAGGTAGGCGAGGTCGCGGGGCAAATCCCCCTTCGCCGGCGTCGCAAGCCGCTTGCGAGCGGCCTCGAGGGCGGTACGGATGTCGATCCGGTCCGACGGGTATCCGGCGTCGCGCGCCAGCCGGAGGCCGTCGAGGACGTAGGCGGTCATAAAGGCGTCCGGGCCGCCGTTCTGCCACCATCCCCAGCCGCCGTCGGCGTTCTGCATGTTGGCGAGCCGCGTGATCCCGTCGGCGGCGATCTGCGGCACCTGCGCCGCCAGATCCGGCCGGCGGATCAGCTTCTGCACCAGGATCGAGGGCAGGAACCGGCTCATCGTCTGCTCCACGCACCCGTAGGGGAAGCCGACCAGGCTGGCGAGAGACTCCTCCGAGACGCTGAGCAGGCCCGGGCTGACGGTGAGGGTCATGCCGCCGCTGTTCGGGTCCGTGCTCGACTTGCGGTCGAGCGTGAACGCGGCGCGACCTGTGGCGCGCCCTGAAACCGCCGTTCGCACGAGGCGGCCGTGCGGGGAGATCGGGATCCGTAGCTCGACTCCGTCGTTCGGCCCGTCGGGGATCCAGGCCTTCGCCGTCAGGACCGCCTCGCCCGAGGCCGGGGTCGACAGGTTCCAGAATACGGACTGGGGCTTACCCGCCGGTACAAGGATTTTCTGCGACCGCGCGCCTCCCACCTCGACGCCCTTCGCCTCGAGGAGTACGCTCACCTCTGCATCGCGGCCGGTGTCGTTGTTCACGATCGCGGCGATGCGACGGGTGTCTCCCTGAACGAGGAAGGTCGGAAGCTCCAGACGGACCATCAGGTCCTTCCTCGCCTTGAACAGCGCCTTGCCGATGCCGACCGCCGTCGAGTCGGTCACGCCGACGGCCGTTGCGCGCCAGGCGGTGATGTTGTCCGGCAGCTTGACGCTGACCCGCGCCGTGCCCCGTCGATCGGTCTGGATCGCCGGCTGCCAGAACGCGGTATCGAGGAACCGCTTGCGAACGGCGATATCCATCGGGCTCTTGTCGCCGCCGTCCAGGTAGATCTTCGCGAACGAGTGGTAGGTGCTGACGGCGTTGTAACGCTTTGGGTAGAGCGCCTGGAGCGGGTTGGTCCCGTCCTCCGCGATCGCGTACACGGCCTCGTCTACCACGCCCACCGAGACCTCGGCCGGCACGGGACGGCCGTCCGGCTCGGTCGTACGGACCGTCAGGTTGACCGTTTCGCCCGGCTGGGCGGCGGGGCGGTCGCTGGCGACCTCCACGTTCAGCTTGCGCTCGCCCAGGTCCACCAGGAGCGGCTTGCCCGCCTCGAGGAACGTTCCGTCCCGAACGTAGGCGACGCTGACGAAGGCGTTCGGAAGGAACGCTCGCTCGATCGGAAACTCGACCGTGGTCGCCTCCGCCGACAGTGGCACCACCCGCTTCATCATCACGCGGTCGGCCTCCACCGTCAGCAGCGCGTGGCCTCCCGGGGCGGAGCACTGGACTACCGCTTTCGCCGTTTGGCCCTCCGCATAGGTCTCTCGGTCGAGGGTGACGGACAGCTTGCCGGCCCGCGGGCTGCGGCTCCGGTCCCCCTCGACGTATACATGCGCCTCGCTTTGGGTCTCGTGCCCTTGGGAGTCCCTGGCCCTGGCGCGGATCGCCAGCGACTCGGCTCGCGTGACCGTGAAGTCGAAACCGGCCTTCCCGTCGGCCCCCGTCCGGACCGTCCGGGTTGCGATCGGGGTGAACTCGAGCTCGCCGTTCTGCCACGTCTCCCGACCGACGGTGACCTCGATCGTCTGGCCCGATACCGGCTGGGACGGCGATCCGTGGGTCCCCGCCGCGACCGTGACCGGCACCGCCTCGCCGACCGACGCCACGTACACGTCCGTCGAAACCCCGAGGGCGAAATCCGCGCGCACCACGGGGATGCCGGCTTCGCCGCTCGCGTACTTCTCCCCGGGTTCCGAGACCGACGCGAAGACCGAGTAGTTGTAGTCGGTTACGGGATCCGCCGGGTCCCCGTCGGTGCGGGTGTCGAACTCGATCACCGCCTTTCCGTTGGCGTCCGTGACGACTTCGAGCTCTTGCGAGTACTCCCCTCCCGCATAGCCGCCGTCGTACTCTTCGTACTCCGACTCCTCCTCGCCGACGGCGCTGCTCCAGCGCGGGGACCGGTACACCGTCGCCTTCACCTTCGCCCCGACGACCGGGCCGCCGAAATAGTACTGGCAGTCCACGGTCGCCGAACCGCGGTTGCCGAAGATGAACCACGGCTTGTCGCCCTTGACGCTCACGGTGAACTCGGGCTTTCGGTAGGCGGAGATCGTGAAGTAGTCCGTCTCGCGGCCGCCGAACGCTTCGATCTGGGCCTGGTAATACCCCGGGGCCGTCTCCGTGCTCGTCGAGAAGGACCCGTGGAACGTGCCGTGCCGACTGATCGGGAGGCTCATCTCCTCGAGCACGTTGTTTTGGAGATCGAAGACCTTGACCTTCGCCGTCCCCGTGCCCGGGAGCCGATAGTCGACGCCCTGCAGGCGGCGGACGATCCCCTTGAACCGAACCACGTCGCCCGCTCGGTAGACGGGCCGTTCGTTGTAGACGAAGATGCGCGTGCTGCCCTGGCCCGAGCCGCTGTCCGCCCAAAAGTCGCAGATCGCGACCGAGTCCCCATGCGTCGCCATCACCGAGGCTCGGCTCGAGGCGCGCGGGAGGTCGAACTCCAGCAGACCGTCGGCATCGGTCTTTCCGGCGGAAACCACGCGGTCGCCGGAGTTTCGAACGATGACGGCGCCCGAAACCGGGACGCCGCGAGCAAGGTCGGTGACATAGGCGAGGACCATACCGCCCGCGACCTTCGTAACGAGGCCGATCCGCGAGACGCTGAGAACGACGTCGGCGTGCTGGGTCTGGCTGACGCAGCGGACCCAATAAATCCCCTCCGCCATCTTCGGAAGTTTAAGCGGTTCGACGAAGACGCCTTCCGCATCCTTTTTGGCGATCTTGTGGACGTAATCCTCGACCGGCTTGGACAGTGCCGGATCGATCGGCTTCTCGATCTCGCTCCGCAACCAGGGCCCCAAGGCCTCCGTCAATCCGCCCTGCCTCACCACCGCCTCCGGGTCGAGACGGAAGACCCGGACCTGGACCTCGTCCTCCGGCAGGAACCCGTGGAGCTCCGCGTCGGGGGTCTCTTCGGGGGTAAAGACGCGCTTGCTCGCATAGAGCTCGAGGTTCGGCGGGTTCGGAGCCGGATCGAGATCGTACGACTTGGTCATCCCCTCGTCCACGAGGACGATCCGCGGCTTCAGGCGGTGGGCTTTGGTCGAGACCGACAGGCGGTAGGCGCCCACGGGCAGGCGCGTGAACTCGTAAATCCCGTTCGCGTCGGCCGTATCGTAGTTGGGGATGCGAAGTTCGTCCTCCGCGCCGATCCGCTCGATCGACACCAAGGAGAAGGGGAGCGGACGCCCGTTCTCGGCCATCGTGACCCTGCCGGTCAGGCTGCCGATGGGCGTCTGTTGGCTCACGCCCACGGAAAGCAGCGCCACGCAGAGCGCCACCGCGAGCAAGAGGCTTAGGGCGCGTCCCATCACGCCGACTCCCTCGAGGCGGCCGGGCGCGGGGTCAGCGCGGCAAGGAGGATGCCCACCACGGACACCGCAAGCGCGATTCCGATGAGGATCCAGATCCGTTGGGCCCGCTCGACCGCCGCCAGCCGGTACAGCCAGCCGTAAGACGCGACGACCACGCTCCCCGAGAGGAGCCCGTAGCCGAGCGGCAGGATCTCACGCCCTCCTCGAAGGACGGCGATCGGTCCGGAGAGACCGATGCCGACCAGGAATCCCACCGTCCCCCGCGACCCGGTCAGTACGAGCATCGCGACCGGGACCCCTACGAGCACGACCGCCCAAAGGGCGGTCCCTGCCAACCGCTTCGAGGCGGGTGGGTCGAAGCTCAGCCAGTCCTGGGGAAGGAGCGGCAGGATCGCGCCGACGATGATGCCGACGAGAGCCTGGTACTGGGCGGCCTCGAGCTCCGGGATCGAGATCGGCTGGGCGTCCCGGAGGACCCGATAGAGTACCAGCCCGATCAGCGGCGTCATGCTCAGAAGGGCGTACCGGCTCCGAAGCGTGGCGAGGACGGCGGCGGCGGCGACGAGCGCCATGCTCATGCCCAGGCCTTTACCGAGTCCGAAGGCGACCGTCGACAGCCCGACCCACACGATCGCGGCGATCCCCCCGCGCAGGGCGTCGACCGGTTCGTTCAAGAGCCAGTGCAGCACCAGGGCGGCGAACACGGCGACAAGGATCACGGCGGCGTCCTCGGGGAGGTTCAGGTACCTCCCCGCCAACAGGTAGCCGGCCCCTGCGACGAGCGCAGCGAGCACGACCGGCGCGAACCGT
>DASWVS010000040.1:0-3751 GCA_036401135.1 Fimbriimonas sp. | reverse complement strand
CAACAACACCTACGGGAGCCTGGGGTCCAATACGGGACGCTTCAGCGCCGGCGGCCAGGAGACGCCGACCAGCTTCGCGGTTGAGACGATTTACAACGACAAGCGGTACGTCGCCCGCTACTACATCAAGCCCCGGCAGGTGCGCCTGGTGGGTCGCGTCGCGACGGAAGGACGGCCGCAGCAGGGCGTCGACGGCGTCGTATTGGACTTCTACGCGCTGATCCCAGACGGCTCTCAGAACCCTCCGGAGCTGTACGTCGGGAGCGTCAAAACCGCTCACGACGGGTCGTTCCGCGCCTCGATCCCCAGCGGCACCGTGCGGTTCGCGGTCAAGAACAATTCGATCCCGTCGAACTACTTCCACTCGATCCTCGTCCCGGGTCCCGGAGGCGACTACCTCCGCTTCGACACCGAGGATCCGAGTTGCAAGCCCCCTGTCCCTGCGAACCTGCCCGAGGTGGGCCTTCGGGACGTCAGTTCCCGGCCCTACCTGTTGACGCCGAAGCCGAACGACGACGCGCCGAAGCCCGATCCGGACCCCTGCTACTACTAGTCGCGCGCCTTTCGAGGGAAACGAAGGAACCCCGTTCTCGGCGGGGTTCCTCCTTTTATGCCCGTGCGCCCTCCGCCTCCGACGGCCCCTTCGGTCCGCGATGATACAATGCAATCCGAGGCAAGTGTGATCGAGTCCGAACACGAAACCGTTGGGGCAGCCATGAGCGACGAAAGCGTCGAGCAGATGATCGCGCTCGCCGAACGCCTCCGCAGCAGCAACGGCGGGTCTCTGGACGACAGCGCGATCGCCGCCATCTCCGAAGCGACCGGAGCGCCGACCGAGTACGTGCGTCTCGCCGTCAAGATCCGCACCGAGCAGCGGAAGGACTCCGCCCTCGCGAACCTCCGGGCGCAGTACCTGACGCTCGAGCCGGACATGCGCCGGTACATCCAGTCCGGCGTCCTCGCCTCCGCCTGCGCGCTGCTCTCGGTGGCCGAGTCCTGGGCGCAAGCGCAGAAGAGCAACTACGGCGTGTTCGGAATGTTCGCCCTCGTGTTCCTCACGCTGGGCATCTACAACATCAGCCTGGCGCGAGGCCCAAGGTCGGCGATGGTGGCGGGCGCGGTCTTTGGCGGCGGCTACTTCGCGATGAACGCCGTCTTCGCCGCGCTGTTCCACCTCTCCGCCCAGATCGAATCGTTCATGCTCATTCCGTTCACCATCCTCGGTGCGGTGGCCGGGATCGCGCTCCAGTCCTTCGTGACGAAGTACCGGCCGAGGCTCGGACTGAAGGACCCGGTGAAAGAGCGGCAGGAGCTGTTGAGGCAGATGGTCGATTTGCAAGCGAAGCTGAAGGCATCGGAGGAGCACTGCACCTTCGTCAGCCTCGACATCGTCGGGTCGACGCGGATGAAGGAGCTCGCCGACCCCCTCGCCGTAGAGTTCACTTTCAACGAGTACCATCACTTCGTCGAGCGAGTCACGGCGAAGCACGGAGGCAAGATCCACTCGACCGCGGGGGACGGGATCATCTGTTCGTTCGAACATCCCCAACAGGCCTTCACGGCGACGCGAAACATCCAGTCCGGCCTCATCGAGCTGAACACGTTTCGGAACAAGATCGGAGTGCCGATCCAACTGCGGGCGGGGATCCACACGGGAACCGTCATGACCGCCCAGGCCGGCGACATCACCTCCGTCAACTTCGCCCACGTGATCGACATCGCCGCGCATCTCCAAAAGGCAGCTCCTCCGGGCGGGATCGTCATCAGCGACGCCGCCGCGATCTACCTGCCGGGAGGAGCCGACAGCGTTGGCAGGGAGCGGGTTTGTTGCAGCAACGTCGAAGGCTCCGTCTGGTCGCCCAGGCTATTGCCCCCAGTTCCAACCCCCGTCCCCGAGCAGGCCTCCTAAAGTCCGGCGTGGGTCCTTGGGCCTAAGGGGTTCACGACGTGGGTATAGTCCATGTGTCGCATCTGTTGCGAACGATCCCAGGAGGTAATTGATGTCCGTGCAAAACGTTTTCACCGCCGTCTCCAGCCTCCTCGGTCTGGTCCGCTGAGCCGCGCCCGCTTTTTGCGCTGGCATCGCCGGTCCCCACACCGAGGACCGGCTTCTGGAGCCTTTCCATGTTTGGAGTGAGGGCAGCTTGCTGCCTCTTTGGTCCGACGGAGCTTGCTTCGTCCCGCCAACGCCCCACCCGCGCCCATTGGGCAGAAAGGAACACCACCAGCGTTGAAATCACAAGCAAAGTTACAAGCCCTCGGCGACCGTCTGGGCAAGATGACGGCCAAGGATCGAAAGGAAATCACGCGTCGCGCCGCCGAGCTCCGCGAAAGGGCGCAGCGAGCGAAAAAGGAGAAGGTGGGCAGTCTTGAGGACTGGATCGCCAGGCTTCTTGACGAAAGCGAGCCTGCACTGGGTCCAACGGGCACCGTCATCGGGGTCGAAGCCACCCTCTGCGACGTGCTCATTGGCGAAGAGATCCGTCGCTTGCCCATGCTTTCGGGCGTAAGGCCGGTTGTCGGGGATGAAGTCGAGATCCTTCGGGAAAGGGTGCAGCGGATCCTGCCCAGACGCTCCCGGCTCGGTAAGCCGGACGACCACCATGGGGGCAGGGAGCAAACCCTCGTCGCCAACGTGGATCTCGTCGTTGTGGTGGTTGCGGCGACATGCCCGCCGCTCCATCCGCGACTGATCGATCGCTACCTCTTTGCGATTCGCATGGGTGGGGCTCGACCGTTGATCTGCGTCAACAAGATGGACCTTCTTCCGGCGGACAAAGCGGCTTCAGAGCTTCGGAAGCTGGATCCCTATCGTGAGATGGGAGTACCGGTGGTGACGGTTTCGGCGATTCGCCGAGACGGCTTGGATGACCTGCGCAGGGAACTCCGCGGACAGCGGTGTGCCTTCGTGGGGCACAGCGGCGTGGGCAAGAGCTCCGTGCTGAACGCCCTTCTCGGTTTGGAGACCAATGCGACGGGAAGCGTCAACTCGAAGACCGGCAAGGGGCGCCACACCACCACTCGGGCGTCGCTCCACCGCCTGGCTGACGGTATCGAAATCATCGATACTGCAGGGATCCGAGCTTTCGGTATCGACGAGCGGGCATCGGTTCAAGACGGTTTTCCGGATCTGCTAGGGTATGCGACGAATTGCCGGTTCTCGGACTGCCGGCACCTCGATGAAGAAGGGTGCTCGGTGAAGGAGGCGGTTCGGGAGGGGCTATTGTCCCGCGAACGGTACAAAGCCTACCGATCGCTCCTACACGGGGAGCCGGCGCGCGGCGAAGGGTTTTTGTGCGTCCACTGTGGGGCGACGGCGCAGGCGGCAGGAGGCGGGACGAAGCATCGAAACCATTGTCCAAGATGCCTTTGGAGCGTGCACCTCGACCACAAGCCCGGGGACCGTCTCGCCTGTTGCGGAGGTGCCATGGAGCCGGTCGCCGTCTGGGTGCGGCAGGACGGGGAGTGGGCGGTCATCCATCGCTGCGCGGAGTGTGGGGCGATGTCGAGCAACCGCATCGCGGCGGACGACAACGAGATGCTCCTACTTTCGATCGCGGTGAAGCCGTTGGCCAAGCCGCCATTTCCCCTTTGGAGTGAGGAGGGCTTGCCCTCTCTTTGACCGGGGCGGGGCTTGCCCCGCCTCAGCCCCGCCCGCACTTCAACTTTCAAAGATCCCTGAAACTTCCCCTGGTATCATAGAAGGCGAGATGCCTCTCACCCCCGAAGGCGTCGTCGGCCCCGAACTTAT
>DASWVS010000039.1:0-3032 GCA_036401135.1 Fimbriimonas sp. | reverse complement strand
TGACGTCCTGGCTGGTCGCGGCTCGCAGTTGGCGGGCGTTCCCCTCGCCCAGGCCCCAGAGGATCGCGTCGACCAGATTCGACTTGCCGCAGCCGTTCGGTCCGACGACAGCGACCACTCCGCCTTCGAGGTTCACCTCGGTGCGGTCGGCGAAGGTCTTGAAACCGAATATCCGTACGCGCTTGAGCCGCATGCGCTTGAGAACGGACGAATGGTACACGCCCGTCGATGCGCGAGGAGCCCCTCTTGCGGCAAAGGGCGCAGTTCGGGCATTCAACCCGTCAGCGAGAGCCTCCTGCAAGCGACCCCTCATCCCAACCCTTCCCCCCGGGGGGGGAAGGGCTCACGACGGGTGGCGACGCTCGCCGGCTCGCTCGGGGAAGGCGGTGCCTGGGCACCGCACTCTCTACGATGTGCGTGAAAAGCAAGGCGGCTCTTGCACCACAACGCCACAAAGGCACGAAGGCTCACAGGCGCGCTGAGCGCGCAGGCGGTAGACCTGCGCCGACTCTAGGCCAACATCCGCTCGGGGGTCGTGCGGTTCAGCAGGAGCCAGTACATGGCAAGCTGCAGGACCATCTCTCCGTATTCCGCCGGGTCGGTGGGCTTTTGGATGAACGAGTTGGCTCCCGCGAGGTAGGCGGATTCGACCTGAGTCTCGTCCTCGGAAGAGGTCAGGACCACGACGGGGATGCGCTTCGTGTGCTCGTCCTTCCGGATCTTCGCCAGCACCTCGAGGCCGCTCAGACGGGGCAGTTTGAGGTCGAGGATGATCAGGGCGGGAAGAACGCTGACGTCGCGGCCGGAGAAGCTTCCGACGCCGAACAGGTAATCGACGGCTTCCTGGCCGTCGCAAGCCACCACGACCTCGTTCATGATGTTGTTGCGGCGGAGCGCGCGCAACGTCAATCGCTCGTCGTCGATGTTGTCCTCGATCAGGAGGATCAGCTTGCTGTCGATGCCAGGTACGGCGCCCTTAGTCATTGGCCTGTTCGTTCTCCCCGTCCACCCGCCCCACGCGTAGTGATGGAACCATTATAGACTTATTACTGAACGACGCACAGTCCGCCACGTTACGCCCGGATATCGCCTCCAGGGCAGTTTTTACGCAGGCCGCCCAATCTTTGTTCCCGTACCGGTAAGGTTGATCCATGGCAGTCGCGACGTCGCATATCGAGCACACACAGAAGGATGATCGGCTCGGCCTTCCGGGCACGATGCCCCGCAAAATCAACGTCACCATGATCGGGGCCGGGAGCTTCTTCACGAACTCCATCCTCAAGGACGTGGTCCTGATCCCGAACTCCCAGGGCGGGGAGTTGCGGCTGATCGACATCGACGCCCACCGGCTCGAGCTGAGCGAAAAGCTTATGCGCAAGATCGTCGAGGAGTCGGGCGAAGCCGGCAAGTGGACGGTCAAGGCGAGCACGAACCGGCGAGAGCTGTTGCCGGGCACCGACTACATCGTCAACGCGATCGAGGTCTCGGGCATCGACTGCGTCCGGTTCGACAACGACATCCCGCTCCAGTACGGCGTCAGCCAGAACATCGGCGACACGATCGGCCCCGGCGGCTTGTTCAAGAGCCTGCGCACGATCCCTGTTTGGATCGAGATCCTGAAGGACGCGCGAGAGCTTTGCCCGAAGGCGGTGGTACTGAACTACACGAACCCGATGAACATGATGTGCCTGGCGGCGGCGCGAGCCGTGCCCGAGATGCACGTCGTCGGCCTCTGCCACTCGGTCCAGGGCACTTCGCACATGCTTGCGGGATACACGGGCGTGCCGTACGAGCAGGTCCAGTGGAAATGCGCGGGCATCAACCACCTCGCTTGGTTCACCGAGTTCAACGGCCCCGAGGGATCGCTCTACCCGACCCTGATGGAGCAGGCGCGCGACAGGACCAGCGACTTCGCCAAGGCCGAGCCGGTCCGGTCGGACATGATGCTCCACTTCGGCGCGTTCATCACCGAGTCCAGCGGGCACCTCAGCGAGTATCTTCCCTACTACCGCAAGCGGAAGGACCTGCTCGACAAGTACACCGACACCGGCTACCGCGGCCAGGAGAGCTTCTACGCCGACAACTGGCCGAACTGGCGCGCGGGGATGGACGAAACTCGGGCCAAGCTGATCAGCGGCGAGAAGCAGATCGAATTCGACCGGACCTGGGAGTACGGCGCATGGATCGTCGAGGCGATCGAGAAGAACGTCAACTACAAGATCCACGGCAACGTTCTGAACGACGGATGCATTTCGAACCTGCCCTCGGACGGGTGCGTCGAGGTCGCCTGCCTGGTGAACCACAACGGCATCCAGCCGGTCCGCTACGGACGCCTGCCGAAGCAGATGGCGGCGATCTGCGACTCCAACATGCGGATGTTCGACCTGGGGGTGGACGCCTGTCTGGAGAAGAGCAAGCAGCTCGCGAAGTACGCCCTGACCCTGGATCCGCTCACCAGCGCCGTCTGCTGCCCGGCCGAGATCCACGAGATGGTGGACAAGCTCTTCGAAGCCGAAGCCGAGTTCCTTCCGGGCTACCAGTAGCCCAGGAAGCCGACGTCTCCTTCACAGACGGCACCAAGCGGCACCTCACCCCAACCCCTCTCCTCGTAGGAGAGGGGCTCCCGGAGCCCTTCCCCCCGCGGGGGAAGGGTGGGGATGAGGGCTCGCGGGCGCGAGATCCCGCGGCGCTGAAACAACGAGCCTTCGTGTTCCCGCTTCAGGCAGAGAAGCCTCGGCAGCGGATTTGCCGCACCCTCGGTTGCGGAGCGTCCGGGGCTGCTGAGGCAACAGCGGCGGGAGCCGCACCCTGGCGACACCTCACCCCAACCCCTCTCCTCGTAGGAGAGGGGCCCTTCCGGAGCCCTTCCCCCCGCGGGGGAAGGGTTGGGATGAGGTGTCGCGGGCGCGAGGCTCACATCCGGGCAACGCGCCTAGGTCGTGCCCCAAGACGTGGTGTAGCGTGTGCCTTCCGTCTGGCTCAGCATACTCACCATCCGCTGGCCCTGGCGAGCAGGGCGTCGTTCTTCGTAC
>DASWVS010000038.1:0-2918 GCA_036401135.1 Fimbriimonas sp. | reverse complement strand
GAACGGGATCCCGGACCTGTTGGACGAGGCTCGCGACGAGACGGACCTTTGGCTGCGCCTCCGGGACGGAAACGGGGGCTACAGCTTCGGACTCGGGAACCCGAGCGAAAACGACACCGTGATGTACCAGGCCGTCGCGCACCCCTACATGGCGTGGGCGAGCGCTTGCAACAGCGCGATGATGGCGGAGGCGTTCCGGATCGCCGGCAAGAAGGACCTGATGGCCAAGTATCGGGACGCCGCGATCGAAGCATGGAACAAGGCGGGAGGCCAAGGGCTTGACTTCAAGTACGGCATCGGCAACGGAACGACCCGGGGCCGCGACTTGAAAATGATGGCTGCCGCCTACCTGTACAACGTGACCGGCGAGCGCAAGTGGGAGGACGAGATGGCGAGGGAGTGCACTGTCACCGGGCCAACCTCGGAGATCGACCGGAAGGATCAATCCAACCAACTGTGGGGCATCGCCGCCTACCTGATGTGCGCGAAGAACCGGCTGCGGCCGATCCACCACCCCGACCTCCTCTCAAACATGAAGGCGGCGGTGCTCCACGAGGCCCTGACCAAGAACGTCGCCAGCACCGAAGTATGGCCTTCTCGTCGCAGCAGCGACAACCGGTACGGCTGGTTCCAGACGACCCAAGAGGTCCAAGCCGTCTGCGTCGCCCACGCAGTCGCGAGGTCGGGCGAGGAAAAGGACCGGCTTTTGAGGGCGTTGATCCTCGAAGCGGACTGGGGGCTGGGCCGCAACCCGATGAACATGGTGCAGATGACCGGCCTCGGCAGCCGCTTTCCGGACGAGGTCTACACCTCCGGCCGAAACGACGGGATCCCCGGCGTCCACCCTGGCCACACCCCTTACATGAATGCGAACGACTGGGGGCCCGGCTTCATGGCCGACCCGCAGTGGTACGCCAAACGCGGCTATCCGACGTGGGACCAATGGCCCCATGGCGAAGCCTATTGGCGGGCGCGGTACTGCTACTCGAACAACGAGTTCACGCCGCAGCAGACGATGCGGGGAAAGATGGCGCTCCTCGGCTATCTCTATTCCCTCGGATCCCGCCACCGGGCGCCCTCCGGATCCCGAAAGTGATCCTTTTCGCAGCAACCCGGGTCTAAAGGTGCATGAAACGCAGACGAAGCCTACTGATACCGACGATGACGGCGGGAACGCTCCTCTTGGCAACCGCCTTTGCCGGCGAGAAGGATCGCGATGCGATTCGATACGACAGCGCGATGAGGGCTCTTTACGGCTCCTCTCAAGTGCGAGCCCAGAGGTTTGCCGATCAGCGAATCGTGACCCTCAAGATCCACCGCGTTGCCCAGCACGACAACCTCGACCAGGGAGACCTGCTTGCCCCAGACCGGGCGGACTTTTTCGCCAGGGTTTGGGTCAACGGCCAGCAGTACAAGACCCGGAACTTCAGCTGGGACGACGGGAATCCGAAGTGGATCATCCGAGCGCCGATCAGCGGAAACACGGCGGTGGTCAGGCTGCAGCTGATGGACGACGACGGCGGGCTCGAGGAGCGGGACGACCACGTCGACATCAACAAGTACCCTCAGGAGAAGGACCTGGTTTTCACCTATAACGCGGCGACCGGCAAGATCACCGGCGATCTCATGGGCACCCGCGGGGCCTGGATCACCAGCGCCGGCGGTGGCGACGACGACAAAGGAAGGATCGTCCTCTCGATCCAGTAGAACACCCTTACGGCAGCCGTGCCGCAATCCCGCCGCGGCTGCCTTTACCGTATCCCGAGCAGCTCGTCGAGCGAGAGAGCGCCAAGATCGGCGACCACCCTATGGGCTCCGGGAAGCCTTTTGCTCTCGCCGATGCCGAGTACGCGCATCTCCGCGCGAAGGCCGGCGACCACCCCCGCTTCGGCGTCCTCGACGACCAGACACTCCTCAGGGCGAAGCCCGAGCGCTTGGGCGGCTTTAAGGAAGACCTCCGGCGACGGCTTCGACTCGGTGATGTCGTTCCCATCCACCACGGCATCGATGAGATCCCGGATCCCCACCTTCTCCACGATCAGGCCGGCGTTTTTGCTGGATGAGCCGATGGCCGTCTTCACTCCCGCTCCACGGAGTTTTCGAAGCATTTCCAGAGCTCCGGGCAGTAGAGCCGAGGGATCGAGACGCTCGAGCAGCGACCGGTAGGTGCGGTTCTTTCGCTCTGCGTAGGCCTTCCGTTGCTCGTCGGAGGGCGACTTGCCTGCGGATTCGAGGATGATGGCGAGGCTTTCCATGCGGCTCACGCCTCTCAGCCGATGGTTGAGCGTCCGATCGAAGGGGATGCCCTCCTCATCGCAGAGCTGTTTCCAACCCAGGTAGTGGAACTCGTCCGTCGAGACGAGCACCCCGTCGAGATCGAAGATCACGCCCAGGATCATCGGTCCTCCCAGGTCTCGGATCGGCCTGGAGGCACCGTCTTTACCGTCCCACGTACGGAAACGTCGCTGGCCTGATCCCCTTCGTTCGCTACGAGAACCCGCTCTCGGTCAATCTCGATGTGCAGACACGTCCCTTTCCAGAAGTGCCGGAAGGCAAGCCGGCTCAGTTGGGCAGGAAGTTTGGGGTCGAGCGACGGGATCGGGCTTTCAAGGGGCGAAGCCAGCCCGGCGAAGCCCCTTACCATCACGAGCCAATTCCCCCCTGCCCCAGCGATGTGGATCCCTTCCGCCGCCCCTCCGTCCAAATCGATGCGGGAGGTCTCGAGCCAGAGGCGCCAAGCTTCGTCCACCTCGCCCAGCCGGCACGCCAGGATCGCGTGGATCGCTTTCGAGAGGGACGAGTCGTGGGTGGTATACGGCAAGTAGTAGTCCCAGGCCTGTCGCACCTCGTCGTCGCTGAACCGCGACGGGAATAGATACATCGCCATGAGGACGTCCGCCTGCTTCAGGCATTTCGAT
>DASWVS010000037.1:0-9850 GCA_036401135.1 Fimbriimonas sp. | reverse complement strand
GGCGAACGCCGTTCCGCTCGGGAGCGTGATCGAAATCGTTTGGTTCTTGTCGGATCGGTTCAGAGCCACCACCGCGCCCGACTTGTCGAGGGTCCGGGCATACGCGACGCAGCCCTTCGCGTCGTCGGACAGCAAGAATAGGCCATCCCCCGACTGCAGGACGGGGTGGTTGTTGCGGATCTGGATCAGTTTTCGGTAGTGCCGCAACATCGGGTTGGCGTCGGTCGCGAGGTCCCAGCGCATCCCGCGCCGGTTGTCGGGGTCCTTGCCCCCCTCCATCCCCAGCTCTTCGCCGTAGTAGATCGACGGGGTGCCGACCCAGGTGAACTGGACCGTCGCCGCCAGCTTCGCCAAGTCGCGGTCGCCGCCCGCCAGGGTCAGGAACCGCTCCGTGTCGTGGCTGCTCAGCAGGTTCATCAGGTTCCGGTTGACCTGGGGCGCGTACCGCGCCGAGACCTCCGAGAGCCGTCCCGCGAACTGGCTCGGGCTCTCGCTCCCTTCCGCGATGAACTTCAGGCAGGCCGTCCGGAACGGGTAGTTCATGACCGAGTCGAACTGGTCCCCCTTCAGCCACTCGCTGCCATCGTCCCAGATCTCGCCCAGGATCCACTTGTCCGGATCCTGCTTCACGACCGGCCGCATCGTGCGCCAGAACGAGGAGTCGACCTCGTTCGCGACGTCCAGCCGCATCCCGTCGATCCCGACCTCCTGGACCCAGTAGCGGGTCGCGTCCAGCAGGTGGTCACGTACCTCCGGGTTCTTGACGTTCAGCTTCGGCATCCCCGAGAAGCCCCACCACCCCTCGTAGTTCGGCGGCATCTTGACCTCGACCGGGTAACGGTGGACGAAGTACCAGTCCTTGTACCGGCTCTTCTCCTGGTTCTTCAGCAGGTCGTCGAAGGCGAAGAACCCCGGCGCGGTGTGGTTGTAGGCGAAGTCGAGGACGGTTCGGATGCACTTCTTCTGGAGCTTGCGGTTCAGGTCCGCGAACTCGTCGTTGGTGCCCAGCTTGGCGTCGACCTCGAGGTAGGAGTCGGCGTCGTACCGATGGTTCGAGGGCGCGCGGAAGATCGGGTTCAGGTAGAGCGTCCCGACGCCCAGACCCTTCAGGTAGGGAAGGCGCTTGTCGATCCCGGCGAAGTCGCCGCCCATGAAGTTGTACCAAGTGGGCTTGGCGTCCCACGGCTCGACGTTCTTCGGGTCGTTCGACCGGTCTCCGTTTTCGAACCGGTCGGGGAAGATCTGGTACATCACGCCCTTCTCGACCCAATCCGGAACCTCAAACGGCTTGAAAGATTCCGCGTCGATCTCGAAGAAGGCGTGCGGATAGTCCTTGATCCCGGTCGACGTGTAGATCTTCTCAAGGCTGCCCGACTTCAGCCGGAAGGCGTAGCGCAGGTCCCGCTTGCGATCCCAGGGCACTTCGACCCGATAGGTTCGGTAGAGGTCGTCTTCGCCGACCGGCTTCATCGGGTAGTCCCGACCGTTGACGATAGCCGCGACCTCTCGCAGGTCGTTGGGACGGGCGCGGAAGCTTAGCGTAAGCTTGCCACGATCGAGGTTGCGGAACGGGATGTCGGTGTCGTGGCGCAGGGCGCTCCGGGCGATCTCCCGGTCGTCGGTCCGGGCCGGCTTCGAGTAATCCGGCGGCATCACGATCAGGATCGAGTTGACGTTGCCCCCGCCGTCGGTCTCGGATTTGGCCGCCGGGTCCGGAGTCCAGGCGCCGTCGACCACGAACTTGTACAAGTGCTTGCCGTAAGGCAGTCGGAGGGTCGCCTTCCAGGTGTCGCCTTCGCGCTCCATCGGCGTATGGTCGGCGCGCCAGCCGTTGAAGCTGCCCGCCAGAAACACCCGCCGCGCCTGGGGCGCACTGAAGGTGAAGGTGTGGGGCGCTTGCTCCGCGTACGCGGCGACGGGCGCGAGCGAGAGGACGGCGAGGGCGGAAACTAGCATAGGACCCCCGCCCGTACGCTCGAGCCGCGAACCTTCAGTTCGCAGGGGACCACGATCCGGCGCGGAGCGCCGTTCGCTTCGCCGGAGATGACCTCCAGGAGGCGGTCGCACGTCTGCGCGACGAGCTCCTTGATGTTTAGACTGACCGAAGTCAGACCGCCGTCGATCAGCTCGCACAGGTTCGTGTCGTTGAAGCTGACCACGCCGAGCTGGTCCGGCACCCGGATCCCTTGCGAGCGCGCCGCCATCACCACTCCCATCGCCATATAGTCGTCGAGCACGACCAGCGCGTCCGGAGGGTTGGGGCAGGAGAGGGCTCGGATGGCGCAATCGCGCGCCGCGTCCGCGCCGAAGTCGGCGTGCCAGATCAGCGACTCGGCGTTGCGCTCCTCGATCACGTTGCAGTACCCCTGGATCCGGTCGTCGCTCACGGTGACGCCGGGCCGGGCGGCGACGATCCCTACCCGCCGGTAACCCTGTTCGAAGAGGTGGGAGGTCGCCATCTCGGCGGCGAGCACGTTGTCGTTGTCCACCGAGTGGATCTGGGGGCTCATCACGGGGTTGCCGATCAGCACGAAGGGGAAGTCGTCGTTCTGGAGCCGGGGCAGGCGGGCGTCCCGCGCCTCCGACTCGACCAGGATCAGCCCGTCGACGCGCCGGGTGCGGAGCATCTCGTCGTAGATGGCGGTCTGGCTGTGCTCGTCGTACGCCATGTCCAGGCATAGGTGGTACGGCCGGCCGGCAAGGTAGTCGATGATCTCCGCCGTGAGGCTCGCGAAGAACGGATCCTCCGTGAGGCCGCCCTGGGGGCGGCTGACCACCAGGCCGATGAGCCCGGTGTGCTTGGAGCGGAGGGAGCGCGCCCGAACGTCGGGCTGGTAGTTGTGCTTCCGGATGGCCTCCACGACGCGAGTCCGGATCGTCGGCTCGACCTTCTCGTCGCCGGCGAGCACGCGCGAGACCGTGGCCTGCGAAACGTTCGCGATTTTGGCGATGTCCTGCTGCGTGACCCTCATCGGCTAACCCGCCCACCCTGGCGTGAATACGAATTCTTGAGAAACTATATCACAAGAATTCGTATTCTGAGAAGCTTTTCAAAAAATACTTCCAGCACCGACTCGCCAATCGATAGACTCTCGCCCCTCCGGAAGCCCCTCTCCTCGCAGGTTTGAGGGGGGCTGGGGTGAGGTTTTCCGCAAGGGCGCGGCCGAAGCCTCGAAATGCAAAAAAGCCGGGGATCCCGAAAGGGATCCCCGGCTCCAAGTGCTCCTTAAAGCTCGTACCGCTTCGGTCCGCCGGAGTCGCCCGACCCGGCGGCGATCCTTTTGACGAACGTGACGAGCTCCATCGGGTTGAACGGCTTCGTCAGATACATGTCCGCCCCGTAGTGATAGCCCTCGAAAACGTCCTTGTCCTGCGCCTTCGCGGTGAGCATGATGACCGGGAGCGCTTCCGTCTCGGGCTCCCGCCGGAGGTTCTTCAGGACCTCGAAACCGTCCATGTACGGCATCATGACGTCCAGAACGACGATGTCTGGCTTCTCGGCCCGGATCTTCTCGAGACCCTCTTTGCCATCGTACGCGGTCACGACCTGGTAGCCCTGTCGCTCAAGGTTCACCTGGATCAGGCGCACGATGTGTCGTTCGTCGTCACAAACCAATACTTTCACGGGCATAGGTTCTCCTATTTTAGCCTTAGGCAGGATACGAGATCGCTCCCCCGAGGGCAATGTTTCGCCATAACCCCCTGCGCCGTCCCCACTGCCGCCGCTTGATGAAGGCATGCTACCAGATGCGAGTATAGCGTGGAAGTAGGATGAGGATTCACGCCGATCTGGTAAGGACCGCGCGTACCGGAGCCTTGGAATGAATTGCCGGCTGACCACGCTTCTCTGCTTCCTCGGCTAGGGCGCTTGCTTCGGCTTCGGCATGCTGCACGAGTTCGGTCCCCACCTTGCTCTCGCGGTCAGCCCGCTCGGCCGACTCATCATCTCGCTCGCCGCCGTTCTCCTGCTTGTAGCCAGTCTCGCGTTCGCCGGATTAGGATCTCGTAGAGCATAGGGAACTGAATACATCCCGCGGCTACGGTATCACGAACCGCCACCCACTAGCACGAAGACGCCCCTTCACGCTTCGCGCCTAACGCCTCGCGCTTTTCTTGGTTGACAAATCGCCCCTAACCTGGCGGAAGAGGTGTGCAATGCTTTCTCGATCGCATCGAGTCGGTCTGGAAGCCCCATCCTGGCCAGCGCGAGTTCCTGCTTTGCGAAGCTCAGACCAAAGTGCTTGCCTGCGGGCGGCGGTGGGGCAAGACCGACGCGTGCGCGATCCAGGTTCTCCAACTTCTGACCCGCCGGGGACCGCCGGTTCGCTGCTTCCTCGTCGCGCCGACCTTGGAACAAGCGAAGATCCTCTTCGAGCGTATCCTCGAGCTCGGCGACCGGATCCTCGAACCTGAGATGATCAAGCCGAGGGTTTCGCCGTACCCGAGGCTCGTCTACGGCCAGCACCTCGTCGTCGCCCGTTCCGGCAACCGCCCGCGATCGCTTCGTGGATTCGAGGCCACCGACATCGTCGTCGACGAGGCGGCCTACGTCGATGAGGATCTTATCTATGGCGTGCTCTGGCCGATGATGGCGACGACTTCGGGGCGGATGATCCTCATCAGCACCCCGAACGGCCGCAACGCGTTCTGGCAACTGTTCGAGCGGGGCGAGGCAGACGGTCTCCATATCTGGAGCCGTCGATCGCCCACTTCCGAGAACCCGTTGATCCGTTCCGGCTTCATCGAAGCCCAACGCGAGATGATGGACGAGACCCGGTTTGCCGTCGAGTACGAGGCAGCCTTCCTCGACCGGAAGGGTGCCGTCTTTCCGAAAGAGTGCGTCGACCGCTGCCTTGTGCCGAGTTTCGCCGAGCCGGCTCGTGGACCGTATCGCATCGGCATCGACTTTGCCCGCGTGCTCGACTACACGGCCGTCGCGATCCTCAGCGGCACCCGCGACGAAGCCCGCCTCGTGCATCTCGAACGGATGCAAGATCCGGATTGGGAGCGTCAGATCGACCGAATCGAGGGGATTCTGCGCGCCTACCCGAACTCGACGATCGCCACCGACTCCACCGGTCCGGGCAGCGGGCCGTCGCAGCGCCTCATCGAGCGCGTTCGCGGCCACCGGATCGAGGAAGTCGTCATCTCCGTCGCGAACAAAACCCAGTTGGTGGACGGCCTGCGGAGCCTGATCCAGCGAGGCGCGCTGCAGATGATGCCCGATCCGGTGCTCCTGCGGGAGTTGGACTGCTTTGTCGAGACACCCCGTGCCACCGGCCCGAGTTCCTTCGGCGCCGCCACCGGCCATGACGACACCGTCATCGCCCTCGCCCTCGCCACCCGACTGTTGCCCAAGGACCACGGCCCCGCCATCCATTCCGCCGGCCGCCTCAACCCCTGAACTCCGACCACCGACCACCGACCACCGAACTCCGAACCCCGAACACCGACCATGAACCTACGCAACCTCTTCCGAAAGCCGAAAAGCGTGAACCGAGAAGTCGCGCCACAACTCACCGTCTGGGATCGACGTGCCGCCGAAGCGCCTTCCGCGCCGACGAGCGGGATCCCCTATCTCGTGTACGACCAAATGGAGCGGGATTCCATGATCCAGACCGCTCTGACGGTCAAGAAGCTGGGAGTTCTCGCCGCCCCGTTCCACATCGAGAGCTGTGGAGACAGCACGCGAGACCGCTTCATCGAGGAGGCGTTCGCCCGCATGGAGGGCTCTCCGGCATCGATCCTTAACGGAGCGATGGACGCCTTCGCCAAAGGTTGGTCCATCCAGGAACTCGTATTCGAAGAGGACGCCGGGCGCCTATGGCTGCGCGCGGCGCGTCCGAAGGATCCGGCACTGTTCGGTCTGAACCTGGATGCGTTCGGGCGGATCGAAGGGCTCTCGCTGCAGGTCCCGGGAGAAACGCCGCGCGACCTGCCGATCGGAAAGTTCGTCCTGTACCGCCACCGGGGCAGCTATGGGCGGCCGAAGGGAAGGAGCGACCTCGATGCCGCGTACCCTCACTGGCAGGCGAAGAACGCCGTCGCCTCGAACTGGCGGCTCTACCTGGCCCGGTTCGCGAACCCGACGATCCTCGCCCGCTGTGGTCCCGGCACTTCGTCGGTCGAGCGAAACGACCTCGTCCGCTCCCTGGCGAATCCGGACGGAAACCTGGCGGTCGCGTTTCCAAACGAGATCGAAGTTCAGCCGCTGGGAGGCACTCGCGACGCATCCAGCATCTATATCGACGCGATCGACTTCCACAACCGCGAGATCGCCCGCGCGATCTTGGGGCAAACCCTTACCACCGACGAAGGCCGCCGGGTCGGATCGCTCGCGATGGGCAAGGTGCACCTGCAGGTCCTCGCGCTCCAGCTGGAAGCGATCCGTCGGGAACTCTCCGACGCCGTGATGAACGAGCAGGTGATCCGCCCTCTGATCGAGCTCAACTTCGGCCCCGGCCCCATCCCGAAGTTCGCCTTCGAAAGAACCCCGATCCCCGCCTTCACCACCGGCGCGATCTAGCCCGTCCCGCCATCGTGAACCTTGGTGTCCTCAGGGCTGAAGGAAAGGATCAATCACCCTTCGTGAAGCTGAGTGCCCTTCGTGCCCTTAGTGGTGAGAAAACCCGACCATCGTGGACACGGTTCAAGCCGTTCACCCGGAAAGCACATCCCGGTAATGCCGGAGCCCGTCCCGATCGATGGCGACGACGTCGAAGCGGCTTTCCCGGTGCGCCTGCTCGGTGTCCGCGACGTACTGGTTCGCCGCCCGCACGAGGCGGCCGATCTTCGTGCGTCCGATCGCCTCTTCCGGGATCGCTCCAGTCAGGCGCTCCTTCACCTCGACGAAGACGAGGCGGTCGCCGTCCAAGGCGACCAGGTCCAACTCGCCGTGGCGCGCCTTGAACCGCCGCGTGACGATCGTCAGACCGAGCCCCATCAGGAAGTCAGCGGCGCGATCCTCGGCGTCGGCGCCTAGACGTCGAGACTCAGGCATGGTTGTTCCAGCATCTCACGGACCGGCGAGAAGGACCGGCGGTGAAGGGCGCATGGCCCGAAGGCGCGCAACGCCTCCAGATGTTCGGGGGTGGAGTAGCCGAAATGCCGCTCGAAGCCGTAGCCGGGGTACTGGACGGCATACTCCGTCATGAGGCGGTCGCGCTCGGTCTTGGCGAGGATGGAGGCGGCGGCGATACAGGCGATCCTGCCGTCGCCCTTGATCACCGCCTCGCAAGGCCACGGCAGGTCGCCCGGCAGACGGTTGCCGTCGATATAGACGCGGCAAGGCGACGACGGCAGGCGATCGAGCGCTCGCCGCATGGCGGCCATGCTCGCCCAGAGGACGTTCAACCGATCGACCTCGTCGACCTCCGAAACCTCGATCGCGTACACGGCGCTTTCGCGGATCCGATCGGCGAGGAGCTGCCGCTTATCCCGGGGGACCTTCTTCGAGTCGTCGATTCCGTCGAGGTCGAACCCTTCGGGCAGGATGACGGCGGCGGCCACGACCGGGCCTGCCAAAGGACCGCGGCCAGCCTCGTCCGCCCCGGCACAGCCGGGGAAGTGCTCGAGGGCATTTCCCACATGGCTAGTTTACGCTCCCGGCAGCCCGTGGGACCGCCGGCAGCGCTCGAAGGCTCCGTTTTCACAAGATCACGACGATCTGAGCCCGTTCGCACCCAAGAAGTCGTATCCTGAACGCAATAATGTCGCCTTTTGAGCGGGAACTGACCGAGTCGATCGCATACATCCTTCTCTACCTGGCAGCCGGCCTCGTCTTTGGTCCTTTGGCGTTCCTCGTCCTATGGAAGCGGCTGGCGTCCACCTACGCTCCTCCGGCCGCGCCGACCAGCCAGCTCCTCGAGGTCCGCTATCTCGGGCTGGGCCTGTTCAAGCTGCCGATCCTCGGACGGTGGCTGCAGGTGCAACTCTGCCCAGAGGGGCTCTACGTCCACCTGAACCCGTTCATTCCGTTGGACGCTCAGGTCCTGCTATTCCCCTGGCAATGCCTGGCGGGGAAGACGGCCAAAGACCGGGAATGTATGCTGGATGTCGCGCCGTCAAACGAGGGCTCGGCACCGATCCTAAGGTTTCAGCTTTATCTTCCGGCCGAGGCCGACGGGGTCGTCGAAAGGCTAATGGGCGAGTGCCGCACCAAGCAAGAGGCGCTGGCCGTGGTGCGAGGTACTCCGTCGACCTGGAAGGAGTTGGCGCACGGCTATCGTTGCGAAAGCCGGCCTCCCGGACCTATCTTCGATACGCAGCCGTGCAGCTTCGAGTGGCCGAGCGATGTGAAGGTGACGGTGGTCGTCGCGAAAGCAGGGCTATTCCTCTCCCGGTACGTCATGTTCGGCTACCGCCTTCCCAGCGTGCTGCTCCCGTGGGACCGGGTCGTTTCGGTAGAAAAGGGGTCCGTCGGCCTGTTCGACAGCGGCCTCAAGATCGAGCTTCGGGTGAATCGGGCGAGAATGTACGTAGGTTTGCCGATCAAGGCGACGGCGGCGCTGCGTGAAGTGGTTCCCAGCCTGATCGATCGCCTCGAGCTCAGTATCGTCCAGCGTCCCGGCATCTTCGGCGGGTTGTTTGGACGATGACCCTTCGATCGGTCGCGTAGGGATGGAACGTCTTCGTCGAAACATGACCACTTCGTGCGTTCGCAGGGAGGCCACCCCACGCAACTGCGGAGTCGGTGCCTCGGCGCATCCTTCCTAGGCTCTGGCTCGTACGGATTCTTGCCATGCGCGAACCGCCGGTTTCGCTTTTACTCCTGATCTTTCCCTTCTTCTGGATCGCCCTGTCGTGGACGATCTCGCAGCTGATGGGGTGGGCGAGGATCGCCCGGACCTATATGGCCTACCATCGCCCGGAAGGCGAGCGGTACCGGGGACGGTCCATGGAGTTCGGACGATGGGCGAGCTACGGAAACTCCGTCAATGCGACGCTCTCGTCCGAGGGGATCCACCTCTCCATGTTTCCGCTCTTCGCGATCGGACATCCGCCGATGATCATTCCTTGGAGCATGGTCACGGGACTGAAGGAGAACGTCCTGTTCAAAAGTGTGACCGGGCTTCAGGTCCAGATGGAGGTGGAGGGCAAACAGCTGAAGCTGTACCTGCCACCGAGGGCGCGTCCCGCGGTGGACCGGTATACGCGGGGCCGTTTCGCTCAGCCGGAACGTCCGGCCCAAAAAAGTCCCGAGGAGGAGAGCGTCCTGGACGTCATCCACAATATCGTGGGATGAACCATCCTGGGAAGCTTGCGCAGGGGTACCTCGGGCTGGTCGCCTTCTCCCTCGCCGGATCCGCTCTCTCCCAGGCCACCGGGCTGGATCCCGGGCCGATCGCGCCCATCGCGTCAGGACTCACGATCCTCGTGGGTTTGGCTGCCGTCTTCCGTGCCTCCCAGAGGGATCGAAGCATCCAGCTTGCGGCGGTCGGGGTGCTGCTGCTCGGGGCGGCGGTCGAGGTGGTCGGTCTCGAAACCGGCTTTCCGTTCGGATACTATGCCTATACCGAGAGGTGGCAGCCGACGGTACCGGTGCTCGGGCATCCGTTCCCGGTCCTGCTTCCTTTCGCGTGGCTGCTCGTAAGCGGCGCCGCGTTTTTCGTTGCGGTGCGCTGGGTCGGGGGGTCGATTGGGGCTGTGCCGGCGGCGGCCGCGATCGCAACCGCCGTCGACGTTCCGATGGAGTGGACGATGGCGGGAGGCCTCCGGTACTGGGTCTGGTTGGAAAGGGGGCCTTTGCCCGGAGGAGCGCCGGTGGCCAACTTGCTCGGATGGTTCGGAACGTCGCTCCTCGCAAGCCTGATTTTCTATCTGGGAGGGGCGGCGAAAAGGCGCGGCAAGG
>DASWVS010000036.1:0-6604 GCA_036401135.1 Fimbriimonas sp. | reverse complement strand
GAAGTCCACGCCCTCATGGGTGAGAACGGCGCGGGGACGAGCACCCTGATCAAGGCGATGACGGGGGTCTATCCCGTCGACGAGGGAAAGGTGCTCGTCGAAGGGAAGGAGATCGCCCCTCGATCGCCCGACGACGCGGTGAGGTACGGCATCAGCACCGTCTACCAGGAGGTGAACCTGGTCCCCAACCTCAGCGTCGCCGAGAACGTCTGTCTGGGACGCGAGCCTCGAGGCCCGCTGGGGATTCGTTGGAAGGCCTTAAAGGAAAGGGCCGAGGCGGCGGTCGCGAGGCTGGGTTTGGACCTCGACGTGCGCCGCCCTCTCGGAAGCTGCTCGATCGCGATCCAGCAGATGGTGGCGATCGCCCGCGCGCTCGACGTCTCGGCCAAGGTGCTGGTCCTCGACGAGCCGACCTCCAGCCTGGACGCCGGAGAGGCCGACCAGCTCTTCGCCGCCGTCCGGCGGCTTCGCGACGAAGGGATGGGCATCGTTTTCGTGACCCACTTTCTCGACCAGGTTTACGAGATTTCCGACCGGATCACCATCCTCCGAAACGGCCAGAAGGTCGGGACCTGGAGAGCGGAGGACCTTCCCCGGCTCGACCTTGTGACGCAGATGATCGGGCGGGACGCCGCGTCGCTAGAACGAGTGCCGGAAACGAGGCGGGCGACGGCGCAGGGCGAGCCCTTCCTGAAGGCCCGCGACCTGGGCAGGCGGGGCTCGGTCTCCAACGTGAGCTTCGAACTCGCCCAAGGCGAGGTCTTGGGGCTGGCCGGGCTGCTGGGCTCCGGACGGACCGAGGCCGTCCGGCTGATCTTCGGCCTGGACTCGATCGACCAGGGCGAGATGAGGCTCGACGGGTCGACGATCCACCGTTTCAGCCCGAGCCGTGCGATCGGCGGCGGGATCGGCATGCTTCCCGAGGATCGCAAAGCGGAGGGGATCTTCCCCGAACTGACGATCCGCGAAAACATGATGATCGTGCTCCAGGCGCGCCGAGGGTGGCTCCGACGCCTCCCGTCGAGGAAACAGCGGGAGCTCTCCACCGACCTCGCGAAGCAGTTGAGGGTCCAACCTCCCGATATCGAACGGCCGATCCAGTTCTTGAGCGGCGGCAACCAGCAGAAGGCCTTGATCGGCCGTTGGCTGGCGGTGCAGCCGAGGCTGCTGCTCCTGGACGAGCCGACGCGGGGGATCGACGTCGGCGCCAAGTTCGAGATCATGTCCCTTGTCGAGCGCCTCCGTTCGGAAGGCTCGTCGTTCGTGTTCGTGTCGTCCGAGTTGGCCGAGGTCGTGCGTACCGCCACGAAGGTTCTCGTGATGCGGGACCGGAAAGCGGTTCGATCGCTCTCCGCGGACGAGATCACCGAGGACCGGATCGTCGAAACGATCGCGGAGGGCGGATCCTGATGCGGCTGCCGTCTTGGGGCTGGGCGCTCCTCGTGCTGGTCCTGGTGCTCGCTTTCAACGCCGCCTTCACGCCTGGATTCTTCGGCCTTGAGATTCGGGAGGGCCGGATCTATGGGAGCCTGATCGACATCCTGAACCGGGCAGCGCCGGTGGCGCTGCTTTCGCTCGGGATGACGCTGGTGATAGCGACCGGAGGCGTCGACCTCTCGGTGGGCGCCGTGATGGCGGTGGCGGGCGCGGTCGCCGCGAGTCTGATCGCGCGTCCTTCCGGCAACCCCCTCGCGGGGATCGACCTGGGCGGATCGATCCCGATGATCGTGCTCGCCTCGCTGGCGGTGGCGCTTGCCTGCGGTTATTTCAACGGCATCCTGGTCAGCCTGCTGGGGCTGCAGCCGATCGTGGCGACGCTTCTCCTGATGGTGGCGGGCAGAGGCGTCGCCCAACTGCTCGCGAACGGTCAGATCGTGACCTTCACCGAACCCGGCTTCCAGCGTCTCGCCACCGGCTCGTTCCTCGGACTTCCGAACCCGGTATGGATCGTCGCCGCCGCGTTTGGCGCTTTCAGCCTCCTGACCCGGGCAACCGCGCTCGGTCTTTTCATCGAAGCGACCGGCAGCAACCCCGTCGCCGCCCGGTACGCCGGTGTCAATGCCAAGCGGATCAAACAGGCGGTGTACGTGCTGTCGGGCCTCTGCGCCGGGATCGCCGGCCTGATCCTGACGGCAGACATCCAGGCCGCGGACGCCAACAACGCCGGCCTTTATCTCGAGTTGGACGCCATCCTCGCGGTCAGCGTCGGCGGCACCGCGCTGACAGGCGGCCGGTTCTCTCTCGTCGGCTCGATGTTCGGAGCGCTTCTGATGCAGACCCTGACGACGACCATCCTGACGCGCGGCGTGTCGCCGGAGATCACGCTGGTGCTCAAGGCTCTGATCGTGGTCGTGGTCTGCCTCCTCCAGTCGCCTGTGTTCCAGCAGCGTGCGGCGCGGGTTCTCCGGAGGGCTCAGGCATGAACCGCGAGGCGATGCGGGAGAAACTTCCGATCCTGATCACCGCTGTCGTTCTGGTGGCCCTCTACATCGGCGCTGGGCTCCAGTTCGACCGGTTCTTCTCCCTGCGGGTTTTCATGAACCTGTTCGCCGACAACGCCTTCCTCGGCGTGGTCGCGGTCGGAGTCACGTTCGTCATCCTCACGGGCGGGATCGACCTTTCGGTCGGCTCGATGGTCGGTTGCTCGAGCATCATGTCCGCCTGGCTTATGCAGCACGCGCACCTTCACCCCGTCCCCGCGCTGGGGATCCCGCTCCTGTTCGGAGTGGCCGTGGGCGGCATCCAAGGCTATCTCGTCTCGAAGTTCGACCTCCCGCCGTTCCTCGTGACCCTGGGCGGCCTGTTCTTCTGCCGCGGCGTCGCGCTGAGGATCAGCCGCGAATCGCTTCAGATCGACCACCCGTTCTTCAACAGCCTCGCCTCGTTCGCAATCCCGTTGCCGGGGAACGCGTCGTTGCCGGTCGCATCGATCGTCTTTCTGCTGGTGGTCGTGATCGGGATGTTCGTCGCCAAGCAGACGAACTTCGGCCGGACCGTCTACGCGATCGGCGGGAACAAGGCGTCGGCGACCTTGATGGGGCTCCCGGTCGCCCGGACCCTTTTCCTCGTCTACGTGCTCAGCGGCCTCTGCGCCGCCCTGGGAGGGTCGGTGTTCACCCTCTACACCTCCTCGGGAAACGCGATCTCGGGCACCGGCCTCGAACTGGACGCGATCGCCGCCGTCGTGATCGGCGGGACGCTGCTGAGCGGCGGTTACGGGTCGGTGTTCGGGTCGCTGCTCGGCATCAGCATCCTCGGCGTCGTCCAGACGGCGATCACCTTCCAGGGCACCTTGAGCTCCTGGTGGACCAAGATCGTGATCGGCGCGCTTCTTCTCGCATTCATGCTCGTGCAGAAGGCGATCGAAGGGGCCGCGTCCTTCCGCTCAGGCGGAGCCTCTCCCGCCTCATCCAACTGAACATGAATCGAATCGCAGGATCCCACCGGCTTCTCCATGCGGCCGCTCTCTTGTCGGTCGCCTGGTCGACCAGCCTCGCTCAATACCCACGGCCGCCGGCGGTTCCCCTGGTCGCGCATGATCCCTACTTCAGCGTCTGGTCGACGAACGACCGGGCTTACGAGGGGGCGACCCGACACTGGACCGGGGCGGAACACTCGCTGACCGGCATGGTCCGGATCGATGGGAGAACCTTCCGCCTGATGGGAAAGGAGCCGGAGACGGTCGATCCGTTGCCGCAAACGTCCGTACAGGTCCTGCCGACCCGCACGATCTACACCTTTGAAGGGCAAGGCGCGAAGGTGACGATGACGTTCACCACGCCGACGCTGCCGCACAACCTCGAGGCGTTCAGCCGGCCTGCCACCTATGTCACGTACGAAGCGCAGTCGACGGACCGCCGGGAGAAGGACGTTTCCTTCTACTTCGACGCCGGTTCCGAACTGTGCGTCAATTCGACCGATCAGAGGGTGCGCTGGAGCCGCGAGAGCGTCGGCGGCCTGAACGTCCTGAAGATGGGAAGCGAGGACCAGCGTATCCTCGGACGAAGCGGCGACAACCTTCGGATCGATTGGGGGCACCTCTACCTTGCCGCCGACCGTGGCGCGTCTCAGGCGGCGATCGGCTCCCGGCGCTGGCTCGCCGGCCTTTACTCGGCGTCGGGACGTTTGTCGGCGACGGACGACCGCCGTATGCCGAGGGAGGTTCGCGACGAGATGCCGGTTTCGGCGGTGGTGCTGAACGCGGGCAGGGTGGGGTCCAGGCCCGTGGCACGCTACGCGATCCTCGCCTATGACGACCTCTACTCGATCACTTACTTCCGAACGAACCTGCGCCCGTATTGGCGGAGGAACGGGGCAGGCGCCCACGACATGCTTCGAGCCGCGGCGAGGGACTATGCGAAGCTCCAGGGCCAGTGCCGGCAGTTCGACCAGGAACTGACGGCGGATATGGCCCGACTCGGCGGCACGAAGTACGCCTACCTCGGGTCGCTCGCGTTTCGACAGTCCTTCGCCGCCCAGAAGGTCGCCGCCGATGCCAAAGGGCAGCCCCTCATGTTTTCGAAGGAGAACTTCAGCAACGGTTGCATCGCCACCGTCGACGTTCTCTATCCCGCTGCGCCTGGCCTTCTGCTTTTCAGCCCGACCCTGACGAAGGCGTCGCTGGTGCCGATCCTCGACTACGCCGCCTCGTCCCGATGGAAGTTTCCGTTTGCCCCGCACGATCTGGGGACGTACCCGCTGGCGAACGGACAGGTCTACGGTGGAGGAGAGCGGACCGAAGAGAACCAGATGCCGGTCGAGGAATCGGGCAATATGCTGATCCTGCTCGCCGCCCTCGCCAAGAACGAGGGGAACGCCGACTTCGCCGTTCGCTACTGGCCGACGATCAAACGCTGGGCGGAGTACCTGGCGGAGAAGGGCTTCGATCCCGAGAGCCAACTCTCGACGGACGACTTCGCCGGCCACCTCGCCCACAACGTCAACCTCTCGGCGAAGGCGATCGAGGCCTTGGGATCCTACGCCTATCTGTGTGACATCCGAGGTCTGGAATCCGAAGCGCGAAGGTATCGCCAACTGGCGCAGTCGTTCGCCGATCGCTGGCTCCAGGAAGCCGCCGACGGCGACCACTACCGGCTCGCCTTCGACAAGCCGGGCACTTGGAGTCAGAAGTACAACCTCGTATGGGACCGGCTTCTCGGGTTGAACCTGTTCCCGGCGTCGGCGGCGCGGAAGGAGATGGACTTCTATCTTCGCCAGCAGAACCGATACGGCCTGCCGCTCGACAATCGCCGCGACTACACCAAACTCGACTGGATCGTCTGGTCGGCGACCCTCACCCGGGACCGACGCGACTTCGAGGCTCTGATCGCTCCTGTGTACGACTTCTTCAACGACACCCCCGACCGCGCCCCGATGGCCGACTGGTTCCGTACGGTCGAGCCGCGCAAGGAGGGCTTCCAAGCCCGATCGGTGGTCGGCGGAGTGTTCATCAAGTTGCTGGACGATCCCGTCGTATGGCGCAGGTACTCGGGCCGCGACCCGAACCTTGCGAAGGATTGGGCCCCCATCCCGCCTCCGATCGTGGTGGATGAGGTCGTTCCGACCTCGAGAAACCATCCCGTCGAGTGGTCCTACCGCTTCGACCGCCCCGGGCCCGGTTGGCAAGGAACGGATGACGGCGCGGCGGGATGGCAGCGGGGTGCGGGCGGATTCGGAACCCAGGGCACCCCCGGCTCTTCGATCGGGACCGTTTGGAACACGAGCGAGATCTGGCTTCGCCGAGAGTTCGATCTGCCCGAGGGCAAGTTGGATCGCCTCCAACTCTTCGTGCACCACGACGAGGACGCCGAGATCTATCTCAACGGCGTGCTCGCAGCATCGCTGCCTTCCTACGTTTCGGCGTACGAGACCTACCCGATCTCTCCGGAGGCGAAGGCAACGCTGAAGCCCGGCCGGAACGTCTTGGCGATCCATTGCCGACAGACGGGGGGCGGCCAGTTCATCGACGCGGGGCTCGCGGTGGTCCGGCAGGGGCCGAAGGCGCGTTAGGTAGTCTCAGTCTGCTATGGCAGAACCGATTTTCCTCGGGCTTGGAGACGCGCCGGTTCAACTGCTTCCGCAGTTTGGGAACCGGCACGGCCTGGTGGCCGGCGCGACCGGGACCGGCAAGACCGTGACCCTTCAGACGCTTGCCGAAGGGTTCTCGAAGCGGGGCGTCCCCGTGTTCCTTGCCGATGTGAAAGGGGACCTGAGTGGCCTTTGTCAGCCTGGAGGCGGAAAGGCCGCCTTTGAAAATCGGGCCGCCGAACTCGGGATGGCGGAGTTGCCGCACCGCGCGTACCCCGTCGTTTTCTGGGACCTCTTCCGCCGCCAGGGGCATCCGATCCGCACGACCGTCAGCGAGATGGGCCCGTTGCTGCTTTCCCGCCTACTCGACCTGAACGACACCCAGGAGGGGGTTCTGAACATCGCGTTTCGGCTCGCCGATGATCGGGGGATGCTCCTGCTGGATCTCAAAGACCTGCGCGCCATGGTGCAGCACGTCGGCGAGAACTCAAAAGATCTGAGCGAGGAGTACGGCAACGTCGGCACGACGAGCGTCGGAGCGATCCAGCGGGCGCTTCTGGTGCTCGAGCAACAGGGA
>DASWVS010000035.1:0-6347 GCA_036401135.1 Fimbriimonas sp. | reverse complement strand
GATCCGGTTCGCCGACGGCCGTTTCCAAGACGCCGCGCTGTCGTTCCGACTGAGGTTTTAATGTCCTGGGCACTCATCCTCCTGATCCTCCTGATCGCCGGCATCCTCGCCTTCCTCGCCTCCGCGCGCCGCGGGGCCGCCGCCCGGGCCGAAGACGCCGCCGAATCGATGGATGCCGACAGCCGGTCGCTCTACTCCCCGATCCGCCGGCTCTCCGACGAGATCGAAGCCCTGGCGTCGCGCAAGGACACCGCCACGATCCGGATCATCGGCGCCGAGGCCGCCCAGGAGGCGAGGCGCATCCGCGAACAGTGCGCCCGGGCCCTCGTCGCCCGCTCCGAGCTCAAGCGGGCGGGCCGAGGGAAATCGACGGCGCTGGGCGAGATCGACGACCTCGACCGCCAACTCGCCGAGGCTGCCTCCGACCAGGAGAAGCAGGCATACCTCAACGCCCAGGAGGCTTACCGGCGCCAGATCGCGCACTTCGCCAAAGCCGAAGAAGCCCTCTCTCGCATCGACGTCTCGGTCAAAGCCGCCGAGGCCGTGCTCGCCGAGATGAAGACCCGCCTGGCCGTCGCCGCCAGCAGCGAGAAGGCCGAACTGGCCGGCGACGAGGACCTCCGCGAAACCATCAGCCGGATGAAGACGCTCTCCGTCAGCTATGACGAGGCCGAGCAGACGCTTCGATCGACGTTCTGAATAAAAGTCCGGGCGTCGCGCCCGGCTGAAGATAAACTAGAGAATCCAATGAGCACCGCACGCCGCGCCTACGACCTCCTCCGGGGCTACGTCGCCCACGAATGGGAACGCATCCAGGGCGTGGACGAAACCTACGCGGAAGCCGAGTTGAACGAGGCGATCCAGAGCGGCGAGTCGGCGGCGCCTGCCGCGGCGGCGGCCTCCTCGCTCGACAACCGTGAGCGGGCGCGCCAGACCCTCGGCGTCTCGCACAACGCCGGGTTCGACGAGATCCGCGCCGCCTTCGAGAAGCTGAACAAGCGCAGCGACCCGGGCAACTTCCCTCCCAACACCCGCGAAGCGCGCGACGCCGCCGAGATCCAGAAGCGGGTCCATTGGGCATATTCCGTCCTGACGGAGGGCATGGACGCCACCGAGAAGCGCTTCAAATCGCTCGAGATCTGATCACAGGCGGAGGAGCGCCGCCTTCAGGCACCTCCGCTGCGGGGTCGGCATCGGCAGCCTCGCCAGCCCTTCCGCCGTCTCCCACCGCAGGCGCTCCGACCTCGTCTCGCACCGGATCAGGCTCACGTCGATCGTGATCTTGTGGCGGGTCACCGTGTGGTGGATCTGTCCCGCCGTCTGGAGCCAGCCGGGGCCGACCAGTTCCCGCAGTTCCGGCACCTCCATCGGTCCCTCGGATTCTGCTCGAGGGAACTCCCACATCCCCTCCCACCACTGTCCCTCAGGAATCTGAACGACCCCGAACTTGCCCTCGAACACGGGGACCCACACCGCATGCCGCAGCTTCACCACCTTCGGCGGCGCCTGCCGCGTCGGCAGCGACTCCTCGAGGCCGAGCATTCGGCCGACGCAGGCGGTTTCGACCGGGCACCGCGGGCAGTCGGGCTTGCCGGGCCTGCAGACCGTCGCCCCAAGCTCCATCAGCGCCTCGTTCCAGGCACCGGGGCGCTTCTTGTCCAGAACCTTCCGGGACCATTTCCAGGCGTTCCGATGCAGCTCCGCGCCCGTCTTGCGGTCCGCGCGCAGCCGGGCGTAGACCCGTTCGACGTTCCCGTCGACGACCGGCACCGGTACGCCGAACGCGATGCTGGCGATGGCCCCCGCGGTGTACGGCCCCACGCCAGGAACCTTCAGCCAGCCCTCGTAGGCTTCCGGATAGCCGTGCTCGACGACGTGGCGCGCCCCCTTCTGGAGGAGCCGGCATCGCCGGTAGTAGCCGAGGCCCTGCCAAAGGGCGAGCGCCTCCTGCTCGTCCGCCTCCGCCAGCGCCTGAGGGCGCGGGAAGCGCTGGAGCCACCGAAGGTAGTAAGGGACGACGGTGGCGACCTGGGTCTGCTGGAGCATCACCTCGCTCACCCAGATCGCCCACGGATCGTCGGTCCGCCGCCAAGGCAGGTCGCGCTTGTGGGCGTCGAACCAGGGCAAGAGGGCGTCGAGGGACTGGGCCATGGATGCGTTGATGCATTATGTCCCCCGACGCTCTCTCTCCAGCGGGATCAGCCCACCATCAGCGTCCCCGTGCCGCTCCCGCTCGTGTGCCCCGCGTCCCCTTGGAACTCCACGAGCAGCTCGTACGCGCCGGGGGTGGAAGGTGCGGTGAACCTCCTCGCCGCCACCCCGTTGGCGTTAGTCACGGCAGTTCCCACGGCTACGCCCTGCACCTTGAACGAGAGCGTCCTTCCGGCAAGGGGAGAGCCGGAGGCGTTGAGGAGCCGGGCCGTCAGGTAGAGAGAGCTTCCGGGGCTCGCGCTCTTGACGTACACCCTCACCCGCACCGGCCCCTTTTGCACCTCCACGCTCCGCACTCGCATCGAGGCGGCGTACGAGCCGTCGCCCATGAACTTGGCCTTCAGGGAGTAGGTCCCGACGGCGGTGCCTTCCGGCACCGACCACGAAAGCCTCGCCTTGCCCGCCTCGTCCGTCAGCGCCTCTCCTAGGAGGGCGTTGTCGAGGAAGAACCGCACGCCCTTGTCCGGAAGGGGCTGCAGGGACGCCTTGTCCTTGAGGTACGCCACGAAGGCGGTCGCCTTGCCCACGGCAAGAGGCTGGGCCCCGGCGGAAAGGAGGGTGGGAGAAGGGGCGCCGAGGCCGGTGTTGCGGACGAAGACGTCGGACAAGCCGTTGGTGTCCCCGGAGACGAGGTTGGTGGCAAGCGACGCAAAGGCGACAAGACTGCCGTTAGCGCTCAACCGAGGGGAGTAGGAACTGCCATTGCCCGGCACGCCTTCTGAGGACACCGAGACGCTATGGAGCGCCCCCGTCGTTAGGTCTTTCACCAGGACGTCGCCGCCGAGGTTGGTGGCAAGTGTATGGAAGCAGACGAAGCGACCGCCGTCGCCGACTTGTGCGGTCAATGAGCCGCCATCGCCCTGGATTCCATCCTGGGTGACGCTGACTCGACGGGTCACGCCTGTCTCGAGATCCTTCACGAAGATATCCCGAGATTCGTTTGTATCTCCTTCAACCAGATTCGAGGCAAAGCTGCTCCAGGCGATATATCGACCATCGCGACTCAATTGGGCCCCAATTGCGTTGTCATTGCCCAGTGTCCCTGCCGAGTTCGTACTGGCCAGTCGCGTCGCGCCGGTCGCAAGATCCTTGACAAAAGCATCGACCCGGTCGTTCGTATCCGCAGCAACCAGGTTAGAAGCGTAGCTGTTGAACGCGACGAACCGTCCGTCCGAGCTGATCGATCCAACTGTCCCCGAAGGACTATCGCCGACGGTTCCGTTAGAAGACGTGCTCGCAAGCACCACCGCTCCAGATTGAAGGTCCTTCACAAATACGTCTTCAAGTGCGCCATTGGTGTCTCCCGGAGCAAGATCGGTGGCTTGGCTTACGAAGGCGACGAATCGACCGTCCGCACTGACGACGGGCGACGACTCACAGCGTCCGTTTCCGGGGACGCCCCCCGAGTTGGTGCTCGCCAGAGCGTATTGGCCGGTGCTTAAGTCTTTAACGTAAATGTCCTTCCAGTCGTTCGTATCGGCAGCCAGCAACGTGGCATCGCTTGCGAAGACGGCGTAGCGCAGATCTTCGCTAAGGGTGATCGATCGGTCGGTCTGTTTCTCGACCAGCCGCAGCCCGCCGGTTGAAAGATCCTTGAGGAAAAAGCCGGGGGCGGCGTCTTGGATGAAGTTGGGCGCATCGCTGTAGAAAGCCACATAGCGCCCGTCTGCGCTAATCCATAGGGGAGACGAGGAGGTACCCGATCCCTGCGAGCCGTCGGACCCAGTGCTGACTCGCACCGTCTGGCCCGGCGCAATATCCGCGAGCAGCAGGAGGCTTGTGGCGAAAAGAAGGGCAGCGGCGGCCCCAAAACGGATTGACAGGTGCTTCTTCATTGACGCATCTCACATTTATCCGGCGGAGAGCCGGCGGACGCTGCGTTCAATCACGCCTTACGACGATCCTGCCGAGGCTTGAGGTTGAGCACCACTGCCTGACCGTTCGTTGTACGGTTGAATGTGCAGCAACATTAAGATACGGGAAAGCCACGCCAATCCTTGTGGTGGTTTCCGATGACACGGAGGCCAAGGGGCGGCAGGCAGCCGCCCCTTGGCCTTCTCAGCCCACCGTCAACGTCCCTGCACCGCTTCCGCTCGTGTGCCCCGCGTCCCCGGCGAACTCTGCGAGCACCTCGTACGTGCCGGGGGTGGAAGGAGCGGTGAAGCGCCTCGCCGCCACCCCGTTGGCGTTGGTGAGGGCGGTGCCGACCAGCACCCCCTGCACCTTGAAGGAGATCGTCCTCCCGACAAGCGGCTGCCCGGAGGCGTTCGTCAGCTTTGCCGTCAGGTAGATCGTCTGGCCCGGCGAGGCGGTTTTCGGCGACAGCCTGACCTTGACGGGGCCTTTGTAGACCGGGACATCCTTCCCCACCGAGGCAGGGAAATGGAAGAGGTCGCCGGCGTAGCGCGCCTGGAGGCGGTGAGGACCGACGACGGTGCCCTCAGGAACCAGGAACGTCAGCTTTGCCTTGCCGTTCTCGTCGGTGGTCGCGGAACCGATGGCACTCCCGTCGAAATAGAAGCTGACGAGCGCCCCTTGAATCGGAGCCAGCGATCCTGTCTCCCGAAGGTTGGCGTACATGGTGGTGCTCCTGCCGACATACAGGTTGGGCGTGGGAACCGTAAGACGGGAAGCTGATCGCACGAGCGCAGGAGCGAAATCGCCTCCGTGCACGTGCGCCACCGAGATGGTTCCGATCATGGTCGTGACGCCGGTCTGTGGATTCAATTCGTAGAGTGCGGGAGTCGCCGACCAATCGGTGACGATGAACTTGCCTCCGGCATCGATGGCCAGGCCCATGACCGAGGGCACGGAAAGGGAGCTGATCATTTGCGCGACGCCGGTGGCGACATTGACGGACCATAGCTTGTCGCTGCCGACGACCCAGAGGGTGCCGCTGCTATCGAAATCCATGTCCATCGCCATTTCGACGGGGGTGTCGAACATCGCCGAGAACGCGCCCGTCGAGAAGTCCACCGCGTACAGGATCCCGTCGTAGTCCATGGAATAAAGGACGTCGCCCGGCCCTGCCGCCAGGTTGGCGAGGCTCTTCTGGATTCCCGTTGGTCCGACGACCGTGGCGGCTCCGGTGCCGGTGTTGACCCGGGCCAGGTTTTTGCCGAATTCGGTGAGGGTCCAGAACGTGCCGTCGGAGGTGAACTCGCCGGCGAAGGTGCTGGTGTAGCCGAACTCGCCGATCGTCGTGATCGCCCCCGTCGCGGAGTCGATCTTGACAAAGGTCGTGCCGTTGGCACCGGTGGCATAGAAGTCGGCTGACCACCCGAGGGACAGGAGCATCAACGCGACGGCGGCGCAGACAAGCCTGCCGGCGCGCATAGCCGCTCTCTGCGCGGCAAGGAGAAACGAATGTCGATGTACTTTCATAGTTGGCAATCTCCACATCGAGATCACTCGAGCGGCAGGGATTTTTACAGCCCGGGGCGCTCGGGAACTGCGTCGTTGCATGGAACCGTGAACACACAAACAAATGGCCGACGGGACTGCCCGTTGGCAAGATTGAGACCTTTTCTGGGGGCGCTGCGGGCTCTTCGGCGAACGCCGGAAGTCGGATGGCCGCTCCCGTCCTTTACCGAGACGACAAGGGACGGGCGAACCCGGCTAAGGCTACAGCACAGATAAAGAAACAAACTTTCATCTCCTAGGTTTCGTTGCATTATATGCGACGTTCTGCCGGATGCAAAGAGTGCTGTTTGTCGCTCCGATCCTTCTGCTCACCAGGATTCGGACACGGGCAGCGAGCGGATGGGCCATCCGGGCTGGTGGAGGCGCTCCCCTCGGGTACTCGCGCCTCCCTTGACGAGGATCAGCCCACAGTCAGCGTCCCTGCGCCGCTTCCGGCCTCGTACGACTCCTCGCCGGCGAACTCTGCCGCCACCTCGTAGTTACCGGGCGTCGAGGGGGCGGTGAGGCGCCTCGCCGCCACCCCGTTCGCGTTCGTCACCCCCGTTCCCACCGCCACGCCGTTCACCTTGAACGTGAGGGTCCTTCCAGTCAGGGGCTGTCCGGATGCGTTCACCAGCCTCGCCGTCAGATAAACCAGGCCGCCCGGGCTCACGCTCTTGCTGTAGGTTCGGACCTTCACGGGGCCCTGCGTAACCTCGATCGACCGGACCCTC
>DASWVS010000034.1:0-2109 GCA_036401135.1 Fimbriimonas sp. | reverse complement strand
GTCTCGTTCGGGTCGAGCCGGACGGTAAAGACGGCCGTGGTGGAGTCCTCCTTTACGAATTCCTGCGACTTCTTCTGGATCGTCCAATCGCCCCAGAACCGCTCGATCACCGTGACTGTTTCGGCGGAGTCTTTGCGGTTGCGGACCTCGATCTCGAACGTTTCTTGAACCGACCGGTCGGTGATCCGCCGGAACTCGGTGCGTTTCCGCGTCGCCCGGATGTCGAACGATCGGCCGACGACCAGGCTCACCTTCTCGTCTCGGGGCGTGTGGTCGATGTTGTCCTCCCCGAGGAGCTGCACCGAACCCGACTTGTCCCGCTGATAGACCTTGACCCGCCCGCGGGGGAGCGGCATGCCCATGCCCGACTTCTGGTCGTTCACGAACTCGACCCGCACTTGCGGCTTGATATCGCCCGTTCCTATCTCCCCCTCGCCGGGAAAGAACCGGCCGAACTGCCGGGTCGCGTCAACGATGATCCTCTTGACGACCGGCACATTCCTTCCCTCGAGAAGGCTCAGCTGTTTGATCTCCTTGTTGCGGATCGTCGCCGGACGCTGAAGCGTGTAGAGGTGGTACTCGAAGAGAGACTCCTCTTGGAAGCCGCCCCCGGCGCCCTTTCTCATCTGGCTGCCTAAGGCGATGGCATCCATTTCGGGAGCGGCAGGCCGTGCCCGCTGGACGTCTCCCGCCAGCAGCTTGAGCTTGGCGTCTTCCCAAGTTCCGCCGCTCTGGTGGTCGATCGTGACCCATCCCTGAACGTCGGCTTTGGAGGACTCGAGCAACGTCAGGACGTAGTCGGCCTCCCACTTCATGCCACGGGAGATGTAGCTCAACTCGATGTGGTTAGGGCCCGCCTTCTTCGATTCCAGGTCCCACAGAAGCGTCGGCTTGCTGATCAGGCCCTTCGGGACCTCCGTTACCTCGATCTCGCCCGTCGGGTTCAGGACGATGCGCCCGTCGTCCGTTCGGATCACCATGCCGTTGTAGGTATGAACGCTGCCGCCCTCGGGCGTCCCGACGATGGCCGTGGGAGCGCTGATGAGCGTGCCCTCCAACACATCGCGCTGCGTTCCGAGCGTGCGCACGAACCGAACCCGGTTTCCTACCGACTTGTTGAGGATCGCGATGGGACTGATCAGGTCGAACTGATAGTTCTGCTCGAGCACTTCGAAGGAGTCGGCGTCGGTGAGGCTATGGATGCTGACGCTCGCGGGCTCGATCATCGACGCCACATCCTCGACCGCCACGGTCTGGCGGCCGGCTTTAAGATCGATCGTCCGCACCTCCTTTACGAGGCCGAAGCCTTGGTTATAGACCGTGAGTTCGTTCGAGGCTGGCGCGGTAGCGGCGAGGGCGACCCCAAGTGCCATTGACATCATCATGGGTTTCTCCTGTTCGTTCATGGTATCGACGGGCGACTAGCGCCTCGCGATACATGAGTGCCTTTTTCTAGCCGGATCGTTCATTGGCGGACAAGCCTTCTTCGACCACCCGCTTCTCAGCATCGCTCAGCGCAACCAGCGGCAATCGGACCCGCTCGCAGTCGAACCCGTTGCGGCTCAGGGCGTACTTGACCGGCACCGGGCTAGGCGCGGAAAAAAGCGCTCGGTAGGTCGGCAGCAGGGCGTGATGGATGCGCCGCGCCTCGGCCGGTTGTGTGGAAAAGGCATCGAGCATCGCCTTGATCCGTTCGCCGACGATGTGGGCGGCGACGCTGACCACCCCGTGACCGCCGACGCTCAGGATCGGCAGCGTCAGCCCGTCGTCTCCGCTATAGAGCCGAAAACCTTCGGGGGCCTGAGCGCAGACGTCTTGAATTTGGGAAACCATCCCGCTCGCTTCCTTCACCGCGACGATGTTCGGAACGTCGCGGGCAAGCCGGAGCAACGTCGACGTTTCCAGATTGATCGACGTTCGTGGCTGGATATTGTATAGAAGCACAGGGAGCGAGGTTTCGCGTGCGACGGTGCTGAAATGGGCGTACAGCCCCTCCTGCCCGGGCCGGTTGTAGTAGGGGTTGACGAGCATGATCCCATGCGCTCCCCTTCGTTCCGCCTCCCGGGTGAGGTGGATGGATTCAGCCGTGTTGTAGGTTCCGGCGCCGAA
>DASWVS010000033.1:0-3706 GCA_036401135.1 Fimbriimonas sp. | reverse complement strand
TCGGGTGCGGCCGCCCGGCGCCTGGTCGAAGCGATCGACTCCGGAGACCCGGGGAAGATCGACCAGTTCGTGAGAGAGCACCTCGCCAAGCCGGACCCGATGTTGTGGAGCACGACCGAGAACGATCGAAGGCTCCTCGTCAACGCCCACGAGCAGAGCGGCGGCGTCGAGGTGGCGACCGTGCTGCGCGAGAAGGATCCCCTCGTCTTCGAGCTCAGGGCCAAGCGCGACGGAAAGATCGCCCGCGTCGTGATTTCGGCCAAAGACAGCGGAGAACTGGAGGGGATGGAGATCGAGCCCGTCCGGCCGCAAAGCCAGAACTGGCCAGACGAGAAGCTGGACGAAGCCGGCGTCGTCCAAGCGATCCAGAAGCGTCTCGACGATCTGGCCAAGGAGGACCGTTGGTCGGGCGTCGTCCTCGTGGCGAAGGGGGATGAGGTCCTGCTCCACACCGCGCACGGTCTCGCCGAGCGGTCTTTCGGCGCGCCGATTGCCAGGGACACGAAATTCGATCTCGCCTCCACGCCGAAGATGTTCACCTCGATCGTCGTGGCGCAGCTAGCCCGCGAGGGGCGCCTCTCGATCGACGATCTCGTGGGGAAGCACCTTCCGGATTACCCGGATGCCGCCGTGCGAGAGAAGGTCACGATCCGCCACCTGCTGAGCCACACCGGTGGGACCGGCACCCTCTTCTATTCGCCCGGCTACGACCGAACCCGACGCTACGCCGACGCGAGGGAAATGTCGACGGCGCTCCACGGCGAGCCGCTCCAGTTCGAGCCCGGAACCAGCTGGTCCTACAGCAACGGGGGCTTTGTCCTGCTGGGGGCGATCATCGAGCGCCTTACGGGGAAGACGTACCTCCAAGCGTGGAAGGAGAGGATCTTGGACCCGCTCGGGATGAAGGACACGGGCGTGGAGGGACGGACCAACATCGTGCCGAACCTCGCCCGGACCTACGACCGCGACCCGCTCGACCCGTTCGGCCGGATGCTGAAGCGGCTGGATTCGCTGCAGTACGGCTGGGTCGGCGGACCGCACGGAGGCGGGCATTCCACGGCGATGGACATGTTCCGCTTCGCGCGAGCGCTGCGCCAGTACCGGCTGCTGCCCAAGGGGGAGACCGAGAGGCTGTTCGTGAAGGCGAGCCACGGCCCGGGATATGCGCTCGGGTTCGAGACGTTCGAGAGGGACGGCCACCTGATCATCGGGCACAACGGACACAAGCGGTCCGACTTCAAGGTGTACTGGGACCTGGACCTGACGGTGATCGTGCTCGGCAACGATCTCAGCGAGCACGCGAACGGCGTCGGGATGCAGATTCGAGAGCTGGTGCTCCGGAACGCGTCGGCGTTCGAGTAGCTCCTTTCGGCTTCTTCCGAACTTTCTCTTCACGACGGCATCCTTTGCCCCCGCGCCAGAGAGACGCTCTGGTTCTCCGCTGCCGAGGCTTCGTACCACTGTTGGGAAGCCTCGGCAGGGAAGGGGTCGCACCCCCTGTCGTTCACCGTCCGAGGCTGCCGAGGCAACACCGGCTTGCTATGGCGGCGCGCCGACTACGGCGATCGTTGTCAGTAACGGTAGGCCTTTCCATTGAGGAAAATCCCCGTCAGCGAAGCTCTTCCGCGGTCGTCGACCCTTACTTCGGCGTAGGCCTGCTTCCGAGCTCGGGTCCGTTCGGCTTCCGTGTCGGTGGGCGAGCCCAACGCGCGAACGGCTTCGTCGTTGATCTCCTCGCGCACGTCTTCCGGGAAGTAGAAAGTCTCGATCCCGAATTCGGCGTTCCTAAACCGATCGACCCGTCCTTTGAGCACCACTTCGTCCGATTCGAGGATCGGCATCGCAGGGGACGCCGATACCGCATCGTAGAGGCCGTCCGGCGCTTTGCGCAGTCGGACGAACAGTTCGTCGCCCCTCCTAAAACCTGTTTGGCGGAATCGATCCAGGTCGCTCGCTTCGTATCGGAGGGTCATCGAATAGCCGGCCAGCAGGTCGTAAGGGTCGTTGGGCATCAAGGGAAGGAGCACCTCCTCGCCGGTCGTGCGGATGCGGCTCGCCTGCAGGGGAATGTAGGCGACGATCGCGGCCTGAAAGGCGACGGCGGCGACGAACGCGCTAAGCATGGACCGACGGGACATGATGATCCTCCTTCTTATTGAGCGACCGCTCGAACAGGGTCCCCGCAACCAACAGGGCGACGCCGCAGGCGATGAACGCCAAGGCTTTGATGTGAAGCCCGCTCTCGTACTCGAAGAGCCGCGCCAGCACGAGGCCCCCGAGGAACAGCGACCCCGCCCAGAAGGATTCGCGCCGCTCGCGCTGGATGCTGTCGACGACGAGAGCGGCGCCGAAGGCGATGGCGCCCAGGTTGGCGAGGGTCGTGAGCAGTACCGTGTCTGCCACGAACGAGTGGAGCAACGTGGCGAGTTTCAGAATCCCGGCTCCGGCAACGACGATCCAGAGCGCCGGAGTTCGCAGCCATTCGAGAAGCCGGCGGCGGTCGGCCATGAGCAGGGCGGCCAGCGCCGCGACGACCAACAGCAGATACGCCACATAGGGGCTCGGCGAATCGTTCTGAACGGCCAGGGGCGGCTTGCCCTCCCAAACGGTGTGAAAGGTCGAGACGTAGGATCCAACGACCAGGGCCGTCGCTCCGATTCCGGCGAGAGGTTCTGCAACCGTTGCGCCGAAGCGGGTACGAAGCGAGGCGAACGCGACGACGAGATAGAGGAAGGCGACGCTGATCACCGCGAGAGGCCAGTGGTCCGGAAAAGGTCGAACCAAGTGCCAGCCCAAACCTCCGCCGAACGAAACGGCGGCAAACGCCGCCAGCGGCTTCGACCTATGCGCGGCCCCGAACGCGAGGAACGCGAGCGCCGGCAGCAGGAACCGGAGTTCCGGCAGCGTCCCTGCCGGCTCCTGGACCCCTTGAAAAGCCCAGACGGTCGCAGCGAAGGAGCTTAGGGCGGCGATGGGGAGGCTTTGGGTCGCCAAGGCGACGGCGAACACGCCGGCCGCCCATACGCCATAGCCATGCGAAGCGCCGGTCCCCGTGTTCGTCCCCTGCGACATCAAGCCGAGATCGGCGCCAAAGAGGATGCACCCGACGAAGATCAGCGCGTGACCGAGTTGCTGATATCGCTGGCCGAGGAAGAGGTGGATCCCGACTGCGTAAACGGCGAGGATCGTGAGGTTGAGGAGGATCGCCTTGGTGGCGAACGTGAAGTACTGCCAGTTATAGGCAACGAAGCTGATCACTCCGATACCGATCATCAAGCCGCCGAGCACCATGATCAGGCGCATCGCCATCGCCGAGGGCGAGAGCTGCGGGCCCCCGCTCCGATAGTAGGCTTTGATCCGGCTGGCCTGATCGGCGTCGATGAATCCCTGCCTTACCCAATCCTTCACCTCCCGGTTCAACGATTCGATGAACTTTGGAGAGGCCTCGCGGGGAGGGTCGATGCCGCCGCTACCGATGTTCACTGGAAACCTCCTGTGCCGGCTATGAACGCCGTCAACACTATGGTAATCCTTTTGCTGTAGCGGTTAGGGTCCAAGTCGCATCGGCCCAGGCTTTCGGCGGAGTCGGAGAAATCTACCTCTCCGGCGGCCAGACCCGGGGGTTCACAACGGGATCGTCCAGCACCTGGCCCACTTTCAGGCTCTGGAAGTACTCGTTCGGCAGCACGTTCTGCTGACCGTTGAA
>DASWVS010000032.1:0-1808 GCA_036401135.1 Fimbriimonas sp. | reverse complement strand
TCTCTTGGTGGTCTGCCGTGGTCGGCACCTCGCCCCAACCCCTCTCCTCGAAGGAGAGGGGCTACGGACCGCCCGGTCCAGGCCTTTGTGTTCCTTCGTGTCCTTCGTGCCTTTGTGGTGAAAGAAGAATCCTGGGCGGAGCCGAGTGGCCATAAGGGGGTTTGGCCGCCGGCGCGGGCACGGCACATCCCGCGGCTAGGGGGTTGCACCTTCTCTTGGTGGTCTGCCGTGGTCGGCACCTCGCCCCAACCCCTCTCCTCGAAGGAGAGGGGCTTCGGACCGACAGCTGCGGGCCTTTGTGTTCCTTAGTGTCCCTCGTGCCTTTGTGGTGAAAGAAGAATCCTGGGAAACAGCGCCTATCCGAGCTAAAAGGACAAAACGTCGTTCGTCTAGCGGGGCAGGGGCTTCTCGCCTCGGAGCTGAAACTTCGTCGGCGGTTTTTGTTTGTCTTCGACGATCCCTTCTTCCATCCGGAAGACCGCGGCGATAACGTACGGCTTGAAGTCCACCTCGGGTACGGAATGCGGGTTGTAGGAGTCGCGCTCGGCCCGTGCCGCCGTCTTCCCCTCATTGCGCAACCAGAGGTGTACCCAGTCGCGGTCGTTGTCGATCAGGTGCAGTTCACGTTTCGCGACGTGGGATTCGCCTCCAGTCCATACGACGGGAACTTCGGGAGCCAGCACCCAGGCCGCAAGCGCAAGCAGATAACTCATGGAACCTACTACCGGACGCGGTGGCGGGAAAGTGCTCTGCCGCCTAGGCAGCCGCCGGCTCGACGAAGAGGCTCGAGCGACGCACCGCCAGGCTCACGGGGACCGTCACCTCGACCCTCGTGAGCGCAGGCGTCGACGGGTCCCGGCCGATGTGGTCGATCAGGATCCCCGCCGCCTCGCGGCCGATGTCATAGAACGGCTGGTCGACCGTCGTCAGCGCCATCGCGTCGGCGTAGTCGGGCATGCAGTTTCCGTATCCGGTTACGGCCATCTCGCCCGGAACCTTGACTCCCTGGTCGCTCAGGAACCGCAGCATCGAAAACGCCACGAGGTCGTTGGAGCAGACGATGGCGGTCGGTCGAAGGTCCCGATCGGTGAGCAGGTGGCGCATCGACAGGCCGAAGAAGGGCTCGACCAGCCCGTTGAAGAAGAGGTTCAACCTCGGGTCGAACGGGATCGATGCGGCGTCGAGGGCATCGACGTAACCCCGCCACCGAAGCTGCACCGTCTCGGCGAAGACCTCGTCCGTCACGAAGGCGATCTTCCGGTGGCCCTTCTCGATCAGGTGCTCGGTCACCAGCCTTCCCCCGGCGACGTCGTCGAACCGCACGATGTTGCCGTGAAATCCCAGCACCCGGCGGTCGACGAGAACGAGAGGAACCTCCCGCTCGATCGCATGCAGAGCGGCGACGTCGGTGGGATTCTGAGGCCAGAGCGCCACGCCAGCCACGTTCGAGCCGGGCGAGATCCGCGGGACGCGGTCCATCGCTTCTCCCGCGCCCGGCTGCGTGCTGGTGCGGCGGGCGACGAACCCGGCCTGCGCGGCCACGTGGGTGAAGCCATCCATCAGGCGGCTCAGCTCCGGCGAGGGGTCGGAATGGACGGCGAGCACGAGCACGTTGCGCTCCGATTTCGGCACCGCCTGGACGAACGAGCCCGTCTTCGACTCGGTCTGGAGCAGGCCGTCGCGTTTGAGCAGGTCCAGCGCCTGGCGGACCGTGTTTCGGTGCACGCCGAACCGGGCCATCAGCGACCGTTCCGACGGTAGCCTCCCCGTCCCCGCAAACTCTCCCCGCAGGATCGCCGACCGAAGCT
>DASWVS010000031.1:0-15433 GCA_036401135.1 Fimbriimonas sp. | reverse complement strand
TCCAGCCGCGCCGCGTTCGACGTCCAGGTTCAGTACGACTGGTCGGGCTTCCTCTCGCCCAAGGCTTCCGGCGTCAAGACCGGTCGAACCGTGGACGTCAAGTTCAAGCTCACGGGCCCCAGCGCCGGCGTGGAGAACGCTGCCGCCACCTTGTGGATTCGAAGAGCGGGCACGGCCGGCTTCCAGAACGCCGGTACCTTCGGTTTCGTCTCGGGGGCAGGTCGATACGAGGCCGGCTGGAACACTTCGGGATACGCCACCGGAAGCTATGAGCTGAAGGTCGATCTGGGGGACGGCGTCGAGCGCACGACGATGATCACGCTCAGGTAATCCACCTCCTGCATGGGAGCTCCCGCGGGAGCTCCCTTTTTTCGTGACTCAGAGGGTCACGTGACGGATGCCGAGGAGGTCGCCGACCTTCTGGAACAGGGTCGCGTTATGTCCGATCGACATCGCGCAGTGGTGCGTCGGCGCTTCGGCGAACCACCGGGCGTAGTAGTCGTCCGGGTCGAGGGGAAAGCGGACGGGAGTCTGGGTGTTGCCGATCTTCATGATCGGGCCGTCCGTCGACTGGCCCTCGCTGGAGATCAGCTTGAGCCGTCCGTCGCCGGTCTGGGTCACGTTCAGGGTGGTGATCGGGCCGGTGCGAACCTTCGCCTCCACCGAGACGCCGGTGCCCTGCTTCCCGTGGTACAGGCCCATGCCGCGCAGAACCGGCTTGCCGTCCGAGATCGCGACGTGGAACGGACCGTCGTGCCCGAGCAGGATCGTGCCGTCGATGTAGTCGGCGACGACGATCTCCGAGTAGCTTCCTCCCGTCCCGAGCAGGTCGCAGATCTTCATCGCGACGTTGGTCTTCAGGTCGCCCTCCCCCGAGCAGGGGATGCCGCGGGCGGTCAGCAGCGAGTGGCCGACGATGAAGCCGCCCTGAATCCTCTCGTATTCGGTTCCCGGCGCGCCGTGGTAGTAGTAGGTCAGGGCGTCCAGATCGTGCTCGCGGACCAGCTTCTCCTGGGCGACGGCCACGCGGCACGACCATTCGAGCTGTTCGTCGGTCGGGCGGCGGGCGATGGGATCGGCGGGCGAATCACCGCTGATCTCGAACATCTCAAGCACTTCCTCCCGCTTGGACTGGACCTCCTGGTTCGTCACCGTCCCCAACAGGGCGGCCAGGTCGCACATCTCCAGGACCTCGACGTGGAGCCCCGTCTGGGCCTGAACCATGGTGAAGTCGCTGTACATGTCGAGCATGCCCTTATAGGTGTTGCCGAGAAAGCCGAAGCGGCTCTGGCGCAGCGCCCTCGGAACCGCCGCCGCGCGAGCCCACTCCTCGATCTCGCGCCAGGCTCGCACCGCCTCGGGGCGCTCGCGGGTGGCCTCGTCCGTCAGGGAGATGCCGGGGGTCGCGTCCAGGCCCAACAGCCCGCTCACCATTCGGAACGGGATCCCGGCCCGGTTCAGGGCATTGGAGAACTCGGGTACGGGGCAGGCGACGCAGTGGGCGAGCCACTCCCCGGTCGTCGTGCGGTCGTAGTCGATGCGCGCGGCCGGCTGGAGGTTCAGAAAGACGGCGGGGGCGTGGCACGCCTGATGGACCGGAAGCACGGTCGAACTGGTCGAGTAGGTCGAGACGTGGCAAAAGACGAGGTCGACGCTACGTGCGCTCAGCCACTCCCCCGCTTCCCTTCCCGCCTGCTCCGTGTCGACGAGGCCGAAGTTGTGGACTTCGCCCCAAGCCGAAAGCCTGCGCTCGATGAACCGCGTGTATTCGACGAGGCGGTCGCGGAGCCCCGGGAACTGGTCCCAGTAAGCCCGGAGCCCGACGGAGTACAAGCCGATCCGTGGCTTCGGGCTCGTCTTGATCGGTTCGAATCGACGCATGATGCCCCGAATCTTACACCTCCGACAGGGAGCGAACCGCCTCCTCGCGCTCGTTCCAGGTTTGTACCGTCGTTCGGACGAGCGCGTCGAGGACGGCTTTGTCGGGCTTTCCGAACATCGCGGGGTACGGGTCGCCGCCGGGACCCAAGGGCTCGGGCGTGGCGAAGCAGCGCTCGTTGTTGTAGCCGATGAGATAGAGCGCCATGATCAGCGTGTCCAGGTCCAGGCTGCCCTCGCCGAGAGCGCACCGGTTCGAGTCGGCGAGATGGAGGTTCGTGAGCCGCTCGCCCGCCTTCCAGACCGCGTCGGCGATGTGGGGCTCCTCGGACTGCATGTGGTACACGTCGCCGTTGATATGCCGGACGCCGGGAAGTCCGACGGCCTCGATGTACCGAAGCGCCTCGTCGAAGGTGTGGACGATGGACACCTCCGCCGATCGGATCGGCTCGATCGCGCCACGAATTCCGGCGTCCTCGAAGACATGTCCGACGCGGCGGAGGGTTTCCACCGACCGTTCGAACTCGGTGTCGTCGATCTTTTTCGGGCGGCCGACCGCCGCGGGGACGATCAGGAAGTAGCTCGCCCCCACCTCGGCGCCGAACTCCACGTTGCGGCGGATGTAGTCGATCGCGCGCTGCCGAACGGCAGGTTGGTTGCTCGCCAGGTCGTTCTCGGCCGAGAACATGCCGCAGATGCCCGAGCAGGCCAACCCGCTGTCCGCCAGGATCTTCCTCGTTTCGGCCGCCTCATAGCCCAGATCGGGGCCATAGAGGTTGCCGTGAAGCTCGATAAAGCGGATCCCGTTGCGGGCGAGGCGCTCGGCGGATGCGGGGAGGCTCTCCATGCCGAAACCCCAGTTGCTCCAGGACAGGTTCAAGCGGCGAGCCATCGCCTCGGGGCGAGCCCGCTTCATCTCCAAGAAGGCTTCGCGGATCGCCCGGTTCTTGCTTTCGAATGCCTGTTCGTTCACCGGACGCCCCCTAGAAGTCGAAGTCGTCGATGTTGTCCTTGTTGAAGATCAGCGGGTCCCCCAAGAGGACGACGCCGTCCGAGACCGAGACCTTGCCGATGCGCCCCGCCTCGAACTCCTTCGTCTCCGGGGTGAGCTTGCCGTCCAGCACCGCTTTCGCCGTGGCGACGGCCAGGTACCCGAGATCGGTCGGGTTCCAGAGGACGAACTCCCTGACTTCGCCTCCCTTGACGTACTCCTTCATCGAGTTGGGGGTCGCCAGGCCTGTGAGGTAGATCTTGTCGGCCGCCTTCTCCTTCCGCAGCGCCTCGGCGGCGCCCGGCAGGGCGACGGAGGTGATGGCGTAGAGCCCCTGCATCTCGGGGTAGGTCTTGAGCAGGTCGATCGCGACCTGGGTCGCCAGGGCTTGGTCCTCCTCGCTCGTCTTGGGGGTCGGGGAGAGGTTCTTCATGTTCGGGTACTTCTCCTGCCGATACTTCTCCATCTCCTCCATCCAGATGTTCTGGTTCGCGGCGGTCAGAGAACCGGTGAGGATCACGAACTTGCCGTCCGGACCGATCCCTTTGACCATCGTGTCCACCAACGCTCTGGCGATCGCCTGAGGGGTCGCCTGGCTCACGAAGAACTCGCGGTCGGACGGTTTGGCGTCGGCGTCGGCGGTGATCACCTTGATCCCCCGCGAGCGCGCCTTCTGGAGCACGGGGGCGATGGCGTCGGGGTCGTTCGGGGCGATCACGATCGCGTCGAACTTGCGGGCGATCCACGACTCGACGATCGACACTTGCTTGGCGGTATCGGCGGTGACGGGGCCGTCGTAGACGACTTCGACACCCGCCTCCTTGCCCGCCTCCAGGGCTCCCTTTTCGAAGGCGTTGAAGAACGGGATGCCGACCAACTTCGGCATCACCCCGATCGTCACCTTGCCGTCCGTCTTCGCGCCCGTCGTAGGGGTTTCCGACCGGTTCGAGCAGCCACCCCCGGCCATTCCCGCAAGGAACGCGACCGCCGCCACACCCAAGACATATTTTCCAAGTTTCATCCTGCACCTTCCGTTCGGCTCGACAGGGGAGCGGCGGGCGTCCGCCGTTCGCTCATCCTCGCGAACCACTCATTGAATACTGCGATCACCACGACCAACACGCCGACCAAAATCGTCTGAGTCTGCTGGAGGACCCCGTTCATCTCCAGCCCGAAGTCGAGGCAGGCGAGGAACAGGAGTCCCAGGAACGTCCCTAGCACGGAGCCGCTGCCGCCGGTGATGCGGGTCCCGCCGATCACCACGCAGGCTATCGCCTGCAGCTCGAGGCCCGCGTTCGCCGCCGGGTGGGCCGTTGCCGAGCGCGCCATATAGGTTACGGCGGCCAGACCGGAGACCAGGCCCGACATCACAAACAGGCCGAAGCGGAGCGAAGCGACGGGAATCCCGGCGAAGCGCGCCGCCACCTCGTTCTCCCCGAGGAGCAGGGTCCAGCGCCCGCACCGACTCTTCTGGAGGAGGACCTCGCCCAGGAGGACCATCGCCAACAGGATCAGAAGCTGCTGGGGGATCGCGTAAGGGCCGCTGCCGACGAACGCCAGGTTCCCCCATTCGCCGAACGGAGGAGGAAATCCGCTGATCGGCTGTCCCTGGCCGAGCCCCATCGCGATCCCCCGGTAGATCGCCAGGGTCGCCAGCGTCGCGACCAGCGGGGGGACCTTCCCTACGCTCGCGGCGACGCCGTTGGCCGCTCCTCCAGCCACACCGGCGAGGACTCCGGCAGCCAGCGCGATCGGGAACGGCAGGCGCAGCTGCGAGTAGGCGACGCCCGCCACCATCGAGCTTAACGCGACCAGCGAGCCGACGGAAAGATCGATGCCGCCGGTCGCGATGATCCAGGTCATCGGGATGGCGATCAGACCGATCTCCGTCCAGAGCCGCATCCGGTCGAGCAGGTTCACGGAATCGCGGAACGGCTCGCTGGTCGCGGCAAAGGCGAGGAACATCGCCAGGACGACCATCAGGAGCCCCAGTTGGCGGGACAGCCGCCAGAAGTTCACGGCGCCACCTCGCATCGGGATGCGGCCAAGCGTACGAGCCAAAGGTCGACGAGGACGGCGGCGAGGATCAGGAGACCGACGAAGAGATCCTGCCAGTAGGAATTGATCTTGAGAAGCACCAGGCTGTTGCGAATCAGCGCGATCAGCACCGCCCCGAGGAACGCGCCGAGCGCGGTGCCCCTGCCGCCCAGGATCGAACACCCTCCGACCACGGCGGCGGCGATGGCCTGGAGTTCGAACCCGGCGCCGGTGTTGCCTTGGATCTTTCCGTAGTAGCCTCCCCACATCACGGAGGCCAGACCGATCAGGGCCCCCATGATCGCGAAGGCGGCAAGCCGGAGCCGCCAGGGCTTGAGGCCGATCAGCACGGATGCCCTCTCGGAGTCGCCCACGGCGAGCATCCTCCTGCCGAGGATGGTCTGTTGCAGAAGCACCCAGCCCCCGGCGAGCACGGCGAGGGACCAGACCAGCACCTTCGGCAGGAACAGGATGCGGCCGTCCACGAGGGTCCGGTAGCCGTCGGGCAGAGGGTGGACCTCGTACCCCTTCGTCAGGAGCAGCATCAAGCCCTGGAAGACGCTCATGCCCGCGAGGGTGACCACGATGGGGTGGATCCGACCGATGGTGCTCAGCAGCGAGTTCGCCGAACCGAGGGCAAGGCCTATGGCCACGGCCAGCATAAGGCAGAGGGCCGGGTGCAGGCCTGCGATCGCGGCCATTCCGGCGGCGGCGCCGACGAGGCCGAGCATCCGCCCGACGGAGATGTCGATCCCGCCGGTGATGATCACGAGCGTCATGCCGATTGCCGCGACCGACACGATGGACGCCGACGTCAGGACGTCGAGGCCGTTTTTCAGGCTCAGGAACTCGGCCGGGCGGGCGATCGCCATCAGCAGCGCGATCGCGACCAGAGCCGCCCCGATGCCGAGCTCGCGGAAGGCCAGGATCGCCCGGAGCCGCGGGTGCGCGCTCGGGACTGGACCGTCGTCCCGCTTCGGCGACCGGGGCAGCGCGGCGGCAACGATTTCGTCCTCGCTCGACCGGCTTGGATCGATCTCCGCAGTCACCTTGCCCTCGGCCATGACGAGGATCCGGTCGCTGACCGCCATGACCTCGGGTAGCTCGGACGAGATCAGGAGGATGGCCTTTCCTCGGGCGGCGAGGTCGCATACGAGCTGGTGGATTTGGGCTTTGGCCGCGACGTCGACTCCTCGGGTCGGCTCATCGAGAATGAGGACCTCGGGCTCGGTTTCGAGCCAGCGGCCGAAGACCAGCTTTTGTTGGTTGCCTCCGGACAGGGTGCTGATCGGCTGCTCGACGGATCCCAGTCGAACGCCGAGGCCGTGGACGGTGCGTCGCGTCGCCTCCACCTCGCGCTGGTTCGAGACGAACCCGAGCGGACCCATCTCCCGCAGGGATGCGACCGTGAGGTTCGAACGGCAGGAGTGGGTCGGAAAGATACTTTCGTTCAGGCGGTCCTCGGGAAGGAACGCGAGGCCTGCGCTCACGGCTTGGGCCGGCCTCTCGATCGAAAGCGGCTTCCCGTGGAGCTCGACCACGCCCGCGATCGGATCGAGGCCGAAGATCGCCCTCGCCAGCTCCGTGCGGCCTGCGCCGACGAGGCCGTACAACCCGAGGATCTCGCCCCGCCGGAGCTCGAGCGAAACGTCCCGGAACGTGCCCGAGGGGGAGCCCACCCGGTCCAGGCGCAGGACCGTCTCCGGCTCGCCCTCGTAGGGCGCCCGGTCAACGGTTTGGAGCTCCCGGCCCACCATCCGGGACACGAGGTCCTGCTGGGTCAAGCCAGGGGCCGGCTCCGTCGCGACCCGGACGCCGTCTCGCAGGATGGTCACGACGTCGGCGATCGCCAGCACCTCCTCGAGCCGATGGCTCACATAGACGATCGCGACGCCCTCGTTCCGGAGCCGGACCAGCTCGTCGAGGAGGCGCGCGGTCTCGCGGTGGGTCAGGGACGCGGTCGGCTCGTCAAGGAAGAGCACCTTCGGGCAGGAGGAGACCGCCGCCGCGAGGCTGGCTTGGACGCGGTGCCCGATGCTGAGCTCGCCGGCGAGGCTTCGGCTTCTTCCGGCGGCGCCGGTCCCCGCCAGAACGTTCTCGGCTTTGGCGTAGGTGGCGTTCCAATCGATGAGCCACGGGATGCCGGGCCGCCGCTCGAGACCTTCGGCAAGCAGCATGTTCTCGGCCAGTGAAAGCTGCGAGAAGAGCTCCGCTTCCTGGTGGACGACGTGGATCCCCAGGCGCGCTGCATCGCTCGGGCTCGGAATAGCTCCCTCCCGGCCTTCGATGGTCAGCCGGCCCTGGTCCGGCTGAAGCACCCCGGTGCAGATGTTGACGAGCGTCGATTTTCCGGCGCCGTTTTCGCCGACCAGGGCGTGGATCGAACCGGGTTGGAGCTCCAGATCGACGTTTCGCAGCGCGTGGACGCCTCCGAAGGATTTCGATACGGCTCGCAGTTCGAGCGCGGGCGACAGCGCAGCCGACGGGCGGGCGGCGTCGGTCACGAGTTCATGCACCGAACACCCGCCATCTGAGTTGATCACCGACTCCTGAAAACATCGTTGCCCGAGAGAGCCAACGCCGTGATGATACGACAAAGCGAACGATATGCGTTTATAGGCTTATTGTTGGCCTAGATTGATGTTGGCTTTTTGCCCGAGCCCTGGGCGAACCGCCCTCTCCAGGTTCATAATAGACCGATCGGCGACAGATCCGGGTCGCGGGCCGTATCAGGAGAGAGGGCATTTTTCGGTTATGCGTAACACGGCGATAGTGGCGGGTCTCTTCCTGTCTTTCCACCTCGGCGCCTCCTCGGCGCTCGCTCAGTTTGCCGACGGCGAACTCTCCGAAGAGCAGCTTCAGCTCCGGATGACGGCGGAGGCGGCGACCCGCCCGTACGTTCCCTGGATCAACGGCCACGCGGTGGCGTATGGCGTCGATCCCGCCCTCGTCGTCGCCGTGATCACGGTCGAGAGCCGAGGGGATGCGAACGCGGTTTCGCCTGCGGGCGCCATGGGGCTGATGCAGCTGATGCCGTCGGTGTGCTCCGATTACGGCGTCGCGAATCCTTTCGACCCGGGCGACAACATCCGCGGCGGCGTTGCGCTGCTGGCGAACCACCTCCGGCGCTACGGCAACGATCTCAAGAAGACCTTGGCGGCCTATAACGCCGGACCCGGGCGCGTCTCCGATGGATCGTGGGAGCGGATCGCCGAGACCCGCCGCTACGTACCGAAGGTTCTATCCTACTACGAAGCGGTCCGCGGCACGATCGATACGGCCGCCGGAACGGGAACCGGGTCCTCGGCCCCGACCGCGCCCCCCGCGACGAGCCCGCCGGTCTACGCGCCTCCGATCCACCTCACCGACAAGATGTTCGAGGTCGTGCGTTCGACCCAGATCCTCGCCGAACCGGAAGGGGTGGTCGAGAACGGGATCCTGGACAACGCCGCGGACGCCGTCATGAGCGACTACGTCGCGGGGAAGTTCGGCGAGAGCCTGGTTCACGCCAAGGTTGCGAAATACCTCGCGAAGTCCGCGTTCAAGGCGAAGAGCCTGAAGGTGCACTTCTTCTCGACCGCTTCGATGGCTGAGTTCCCTGCCGCCTGGTCCAAGCAGCCGAGCGCGCCCGGAAACTTCGTCGGGTTGGCGCACGGCACGAAAGGCAGCACCCACGCCTGGATGGTCGTCGTCGCCCGCTCCTAGACGAGACGGAACGCAACCGCTTTCCTTCGGGCATTCGCCGACAACTAGGTGCACGTCTAAAGAGCCTCTTCCACAAAGGTGTTTTGGCAGGAAGGAAAAGGTAGGACGCCGCGGATCCTTATGGTTCTGTTACGTTCCTCACGTCCGACCTTTTCGATGTCGACTTGGTCTCGGTTCCGGACGGGAGCATGATCGAAATCCCTCTCGCGCCGCTAAGCAATAGCCGCAGGAGGTTCAGACTGCCTCCTCCCAGATTCCCCGAAGCCATGCAGCTCGACCAACTTCCGACGACCACGCACGATGTGATCGGCAAGCTGTACCCGCCGCCCATTCCCACCTAACCGCCCTACGGAAACTGGTCCGGATGGCCGGCATCGTCGGCGTGGAGCCAGAGGTTGATCAGCGGGCTGTCGTCGCTGCTGATCAGGTGGTGGTCCTCGCCCGGCTCGATCACGAGCACGTCGCCGGCCCTCACCGGCTCGCGACGTCCTTCCAGATCGATCCAGCCCTCCCCCTGCAGGAGGCAAAAGATCTCCTGGTCGTCGTGGGTGTGCGGGTGGTCGTCGTCGTGGGTGACGAAGCCGGGCCCGTGGAAAGCGACTCCTCCGCTATAGAGGCGCTTCCCCTTCATGAGAGCCGAGAACACCTGATCCGGCCCTTCCCTGTCTTGCAAATCCGAGAGGCGGAATCTTCTCATGGTTCTTCTACCGACGCGTCACCGGCGGTCCTGAACCGAAAGCGTACCTGCAGGCTTTACTTCCCGGGCGTGGAAGGAGTCGGCGCGAAAACCGGAACCGAGTCCGTCATCTGAACGCTCCGGAGCCACGTGCCGTGCTCGTGGACCAGCCTGTCGATCGCGATCTGCCGCGAGCCCTGATAGGGGCCGTCCCCTTGAGCGTCGTTCCAGCGGTGGTAGGCGATGTACCACTCGTCCTCTCCCGGACCGCGAAAGACGGAGTGGTGTCCGGGCCCTTTGTGGCGCTCGCTGCTCGTCAGAAAGCTTCCCCGGTAGCGCCAGGGGCCGACGGGGGTGGCGGACGTGGCGTAGTGGCCCGAATAGCCGCTGGTCCGCCAGCCTCCGTGGCTGTAGGTGAGATAGTAGACCCCTTTTCGGTAGTGGACGAAAGCGCCTTCGGTGAACTTCGGCGGCGTCTCCACCGGGATCTCGCGCTGCATCCGCATCATGGTGTCGTCGAGTTCGAAGATCCTCAGCTTCGCCCCCGCGCTGCCGCCCGCGTAGAGGAAATACCGGCCGGATTTCGGGTCCCGAAACACCATGGGGTCGATCGCTTCGAACCCGTTGCCCCCAACCAGCAGCGGCCGTCCCGAATCCTTGAACGGTCCGGCCGGGCTCTTTCCGCTCCCGACGCCGATCCGTGCCGGGGTCCTGCCCTGGGGGCCGACGGAGAAGTAGAAGTAGTAGGTGCCGTTCCTTTCAGCGAGGGCCGGCGCCCAGGCGTAGTGGTTCGGCTCTCCGTCCTCCTTGATCCACGGGATCTCGCTGAAGCTGAGGACTGGGCCGTGCCTGTCCCATCGGCGCATGTCGGACGACGAGAAGGCGAAAAACTTCGGATCGCCCGGCGGGTGGTTCGTGGGATAGATCCAGAGCCGACCGTCGATGACCGCCGCGTGGGGATCGGCGCCCGCCATGACGGGGTTCGGGACGGCGGGATCCTGCGCCGCGGACGAGAGCGCAACAAGGAGCGACGCGAGGAGAGAGTTCATCGTAAGCCGCCCTTGGTTTACCTCAGCCATCCGGGTGCGCTATCGCACCGGGTCGCAAACCAGGGTCATCACCGAGCGCGAGGGGATGAGCAAAGGCTCTCCGAGGTCCGCCTTCGGCAGCGCGAGGAGGTCGTGCCTGGGCCGATCCGAGGTGATGTAGGGCTGCACCGTCCAGCGTCCGTCCAGGTTGATCCGCGCCGGCTCCGAATGCGTCTCGGTGTTCACCAGCACCACGACGATCCTGCGCGACTTCGGGTCCCGGTACGCGCTGACCAGTAGCCCGGCCGGATCCTCCGTCCATCCGTCGACCTCGATGCGCTGGAAGCCGGGGCGGACGTACCTCGAGAAGTGGCCGAGGGCCCACAGGGTCTTCGACGGGTAGATGGTTCCCGAAGGGCGGCTCAGGTCGTCCACGTACACGAGGCCGTCCTTATAGTCGGAGTCGCTGACCGCCAGCCACCATTGCCAGGCTCTCGCCTCGACCAGCGTGAGGTCGAAGTGGATGAGCCGGGCGACGTTCAATGCGAGCGTCATGCCGAGGTCCCGGCCCCAGCCGCCTTCGCCCCTTGGGCCGGCCATCTGGCAGTATTCGGTCTGCCAGACGGGCATTTCGGGAACGCGGTTCAGCGCCTCGCGCAGCTTCTTGCGGAGCGGCACGATCTGGCCGAAGTTGTCCGACCAATAGGCGTGGTAGGCGTAGATCGGGTCCACCTCGCGGCGCCATTCCGCCTCCCGCTCGAAGAGGGGGACATAGTCGCCGTAAGGCGCTCCGTACTTGCGCTCCATGCCCTGGTTCAGGGACGTTCCGATCTGGACCGACGTCGCTTCCGGCGCAACCAACCTCAAGCTCATGCCGTGGGCGTTCTGCTCCTTCCGGATCGTGCGGCAGAGGGCGAGGATGTCGGCGTTGCTGGCGCGGCTTCCCTCTTGGGAAGACGCCTTGGGCACTCCGTTCCACTCGAAATCGGGTTCGTTGATCGGGCTGAGATGGGTGACCGGGTAGCCCTGTTTTTGGAAGTGCCCGACGATGTCGACGAGATAGCGGGCGAACGCGGGCTCCGCGCCGGGCTTCAGGTTGGTGGTCCCTTCGCCGTCGGTGCCGTTTGTGAATCCGTTGCGCGTCAGCCGCCGGGGAGGGGTGATGGAGTAGGCGACGATGTTGGGAACGCCCGCTTCCTTCGCCGCTTTCAGCATCCATCGCTGGCCCGGGACGCGGTTCCAGTCGTAAACTCCCTCCGATACCTCGAAGGTGTCAACGGTCCGCAGCGGGTTGTTGATCGTCTCGTGGTTGATCCCGCCGCCGAGGTTGAAGCGCCATGCGGAGAGTGCGATGCCCTTCTTCGGGTCGAACAGCAGGTCGGCGATCTTTTGTCGGTCCTTTTCCGGCCAGCGGATCAGCGGCTCCACGGTCCAGGAGTCGGACGCGCCGAAGTTGTCGATGGTTTGGCGGGTGCGGTCAGGATGCAGCGTAAAGGTTCGCATGGGGCGTTGGAGCAGGATCGGTGGCTCGGCAGGGGGAAGCGCAGAGATAGCTGGCGAACCTGAGAGGGCGAGGAAGGAGAGGAGGAGGATCATAGGCGAGAACCTGGCGGGGCGTCGTCATTGTTGTCGGGAGTTCACTTCGGCTCCGGGAACCACGAGAGCACCAGGCGGGCGACGATGTCGTGGCCCCGGCGGTTGGGGTGGTTCGACTGGGACATGAAGGGAGCCAGGGAAATCCCCCGGGACACCATCCCCTGGAACTCGGAGTACGGATCGACCAGCCCCACGCCCTCGGCGAGGGCGATCTCTCGCACCTGGGCAGCCTGGAGGCTCAGGGGATCGTTGGGATCGGCCATCGACGCGCCAAGGTCGGGCGTCGGGGTGAGCAGGAGCACCCTGGCGCCACTGGCCCGGGCGGATCGGACCATCGAGGTCCAGGCCTTACGGCTTTCGGCGAGAGGCACCGGCCGGTCGTTCAGGCCGTAGTCGATCAGGACCACGTCCGGGCGATGGGGGAGCACGTCCGCAGCGAACCTCTTGGCGCCTGCCAGCGAGTTCTCCCCGCCGATCGCGGTGACGATCACATTGATCACGGCGTGGGGGAATCGCTTCGTCAGCCCCGCGTGGACCAGGTGAGGGTACGCGTTGAGGCTGTCGACGGCCGGTGTGGCGAAGTAGCCGGCGGGGACGCTGTGGCCGTGGCAGACGATGTTGACGGTTCGGTTCGCCGGCCACTCTTTGACCAGTTCCTCAACGATCGGTGCGAGATAGGTGCCTGGTTCCGCCATCGCCATTACGAGTGCTGCCGCCAAGATCATGGCTCCCTCTCGAACAGACGGTCAAGGTCCGCGAGCGTCAGCTCCTGACAGGGATCGAACGAGTTCCCGGCGAGGTAGGCGCGGATCGAGTGCTCCAGTTGGCGGGCGGCGAGGCGGCCGGGTCGGTCGAAGTCGATGTTCGTCACGAGGATCCGGCCCTCGCCGACCCGTGCCTCGAAGAGCGTGCCGAGCTTGTGGTTTCTCTCGAAGCGGTCGATGACCTGGAGGATCGGCGTGTAGGGGCGGGGCAGAGGGTCGAGGACCATCGCCTTGGACGCGGTCAGGACATCCCACCACTGCCACTCGGTATGGAAGGAGGTCGGAAATCGGCCAAAGACGGGGTGGCCGGCGTCGATGAGCGTTCCCATCGTGCCGACCTGCTCCCTGAAGTGGATCGGGGACCAGAACGCGGGGGCGAAGCGGCCGGGGATCCCGGTCCACGTCCGCCCCGGATCGATGCGCAGCCAGACCCTCCTTCCCTCCATGAGTGCCTGGCGGACGTCGTGGCGATAGAATCCCGCCACAAGGACACTTTCGAGCGGGATGTCCGGCAGGACCGCCGGGTAGACCCAGAAAGGCCAACGGTTTCGTCCGAGTCCGCCCGCTTCGAGCGCGAGCGTGTAGCGCGCCGGGGACTTCAGCCCGGAGAGGCCGAACTCGATGCCGCCAAGATCGGTGGTGCCGGATTCGAGGCCAAAGCAGCCGAGGGTTCCCTCGCGAACCGTCGTGCCTGAGTCGTCGACGACCGTCCATGCCGTCTCGACGTTGGCGGCCAACCTGCCGGAATGAAAGACGGAAACATCGGCGAGGTAGCGTTCCGCGGCGGACCATACCGCCTTCGCGACCCTCAGGAGCGGGACCGTAGGCGCGCAGGACTCCCGGAACTCCTCCGCCGTCACGAACCCCTTGTCGTCCCAGAAGGCATCGAGCATCCCGACGGTGGCGGTGCCTTGCCCGGGGAAATCGGTAAGTCCCAGAAGTTGGTATCCGGCGACGCCCCTGGTGCGCAGGATCGCTTCGATCTCCTCCTTGTAGAGCATGGCGCTGAGCTTCCCGGACGCGCGGGTGAAAGCCGGGGACTGCGAACCCATTCCGCGCTCCTCGAGCATCGCCCGGATCGTGCGGAAGTTTCGGGCTTCGAGGACCCCGTCGTAACGGCGTTCGTTGTCGACGTCGGGAAAGACCGCCCACTCGCCGACTTCATGGGCTACGACCGGCCGATCGAACTCGGTTGCCGCGGCGTCGCAGGTTTCGAGCGTGTTCGGCGGCTCGCGGTCGAAGCGAGAACCGACGCCGAACCAGGTGCTTCCCCGAAGAGGCCTGTTCTCCCCACCGGGCTTGCCGTTATCCGCTTGGACGTAGTAGTCGCAGGCCGGGCTGAGGTGGGTTCCATGCGACGAGAAGTTGTACAGCCGGTTTGGGTAGCAGGACCGCAGCTCCTCGAGGAGCGCGTCGACCTCAGGCTCTTCCCCGTAGAACGCCATCTCGTTTCCAAGCGTGAAAAGGGCGAACGAGGGATGATGCCCGTATTCCTGAAGGATCCGGTGCGCCTCGCGACGGCAGAAGTCCACGAGGGTCCCATCCGAGGACATCGCCCACAGGCCGGTCCAGAGCGGCAGCTCGACCTGCAGGATCACTCCGGCTTCGTCCGCTGCCTGGAACGCGGCCTCGGGCGGGCACCAGGAGTGAAAGCGGATGTGGTTCAGGCCGTATTCCCTTGCCCGCGCCATCACGCGCCGCCAACTGTCGGGATTCGTCGGCGGGTAGCCGGTCTTGGGGAAGACGCAGTTCTCGAGGGTGCCGCGCAAGAACAGCGGATGCCCGTTCAGGAGGATCTGCTTTCCCTGGGTGCGGATCGAGCGGAAGCCGATGCACCGCTCGACGGTCCGGCCTTCCACCTCGACGGCCAACCGGCGGAGGTTGGGCTCGCCGTCGCTCCAGGGCTCCGCGTTCGGAACCGGTACGATCGCCTCGAAAGCCTCGGAAACGCTCGACGGCCCGACGACCGTCTCCGACGATCCCTCGAGGCGGATGGCGACTTTGGCCGGGGCGGTGGTCGAGCCTGCGATACGCATCGTTTGCTCGTCGGTCGTCAGAGCGAGGCGGTCCAGCACCGTTGCGGGGGCGGCTTCGAGGGACATCCTGCCGACGATCCCGTTCCAGTTGGTTTGGGTCCAGTCGGTGAGGGCGTGGCCGATCCTTCCGATGGGGATCTTCGGCGTGTTGTCGACGCGGATCGCGATTCGGAGCCTTTCCTCGCCCGCGAAGCGGGTCAAGTCGTAGCGGTGAGGGACCGAAAGGCTGTCGCAGCCGCCCACGTATTCGCCGTTCACCCATACGTCGGAGAACCAGTGGACCCGTTCGAGCGTAAGGAGCAGGCGCGCCGCTTCCGGCCGGGGGGTTTCGACGCTCTTCGCGTACCAGGCGGGCCCGGTGTAGCGCACTTTGCGGGAGAGTCCGCCGAGATAGCGCGGTTCGAGATTGGGCTCGCCGCGCCCGTTCTCGTCGAGCGATCCCGGCAGGCTCACCCGGTCGGGCAGGGGCTGGTCGAACCATCGTTGGGCACACCCGAGGTCGTGGGGGTCGAGGCGGAACTCCCAGGTTCCGGCAAGATCGATTTCAGTCAGCGGCGGCATCATTTGATTCCCGTGGTGGCGATACCCTCGATAAACACTCGCTGGGCGAAGAAGAAGACGACGATCACAGGGAGCACCACGATGAGCGAGGCCGCCATCAGGAGGTTCCAGGGCGTCCCCGTATGCTGGCTCTGGAAGAACTGGAGGCCCATGGACAGGGT
>DASWVS010000030.1:0-12286 GCA_036401135.1 Fimbriimonas sp. | reverse complement strand
GACGCGGGACTGGAGCTTGCCGAACTCCGGGTGGACGGGGGAATGTCGCGGAACGACTTCCTGATGCAGTTCCAAGCCGACCTCTTGGGCGTTCGGGTCGTGCGGCCGGTCGTCACCGAGACGACCGCGCTGGGCGCCGCCTTCCTTGCCGGGCTCGCGACCGGGTTCTGGAACTCCTGCGACGAGATCGCCCGGCTAGGGGCGGTTGAGCGGGTTTTCGAGCCGACGATGCCGGTGTCCGAGCGCGACGAAAGGTACGCAGGATGGAAGCGGGCGGTGGAACGTTCCCGCGGCTGGGCGATCTAGGAGGCCCAGCCCGGCGGATCCGCCAGGCGAAAGAGCGTCTCGCCCGCGTTCGGCACCACGAGGGTCTTCTCATCGGACCGCAGCACGACCTGGGAAGGATCGAGGTAGCCGAGGCCGACCGATTCGCAGAGCTCGTGCGAAATGCCGGTGGCGAGGGTCACCTTGATCCTCGGCGACTCGATCCCGTCCTCATACGTCCCGATACCCCGCACGTGGGTAGAGTGGGCGAGGATGCCCCACGGTACGTGCTTGAACCGGTCCCACTGGGCGAGGAAGTAGTCCCGGGTGTGGTAGCCGATCCGGCGGATGGCATCCTCGTGGGTGGCGGAGAACCGTTCGATGTGGGGGCCGTAGATCACGAGTTCGCCTCCGTCGGCGACCACGGGCTCGAGCTTGTACATGCACTTGCCGCCAACCCAGATCTCGTCGTACATCTCGGGCGCACAGGCGACGACCCGTTCGTAGGGACGATCGAGCGTCACGATCTGGCGGGCGCTCTCGTCCGCCGCCCGGGACCAGGCGTCTTCGGGCGTGCCGGCAAAGACCTTTCCACCGGCGATGCAGAACGCGACCCTCTCAGTTGGGACCATTCGAGCCGCCCGATCGATCACCCGGCGCACGGGGGTGTCCTTGTGGCCGATGACCTTGGGGCAGGTGATGACCGCGCCGAGCCAATGGAAGAAGTGCAGAAGCTCGGGCCCGCCGATCCCCGGGAACAGGTACTTGTTGCCGCCCGAGAACCCCACGACCTCGTGCGGGAAGACCGGCCCGACGATCGCGAGGAGGTCGTAGTCGAGGATCGCCCGGTTGATCGTCACGTCCACCGCCATCCTGAACCGGCCGCCGGAGATCGCGTCGATCTCATCCGCGTCGATCTTCCCGAGATTCAGCAATCGGGTGGGATCGTCCCAGGCGTGGTTGATCAGTTTCGTGCTCGGTGGCGGCTCCTCGATCTCGAGCCGGCGCAGCATCGCCTCCGTCGACATCGGCGGGTGGGTTCCGAGGGCGAAGATCACGTCCACCGGCCCGACGTGTTCGACGATCGCCCGGTACACGGCTCCGATCGGGGCCGTGCGAGTGTTGTCGGGGACGATCAGGAGCACCTTTCGGCCGCGGGGAAGGGTGCGTCGGACGGCGGCTTGGAGGTCGGTCATCCGGACACGATCGCGAACCCGTGCGGACCGAGACGGATCGACTTCCAGCCGTCCTCCCCGGGCACGTCGCCGCCGTTCCAAAGATCCCGCCAAGTCGCCCGGCTCTTCAGCCTGACGGCCTGGGGCTCCTTCGACAAGTTGAGGAAGACCTTGGCCGACCCGCGCTCGTAGCCGACGACGTGCGGGTTGTCGATCTTCAGCACCTTCTGCCCGCCGGCCGACAGACCGCGGTTGGCCTTGCGAAGGGCGATCAGTCGCTGGTAGAAGCGGTAGAGCGACCCGGGGTCCTTCTTCTGCTCCTCGAGCGACGTCCCCCCGCCGTTCTTCTCGAACCGGGTTCTCGCCCAAGGGCCGGATCCCGCGTACCAGGTCGCGGAGCCCGGGGCGTCGAGACGGCTCGACCATCGGTAGGCGAGCCGGATCGGGATGTCGTTGCCGTCGCTTCCCCACTTGCCCTGGAGCCCTGGCATCCCCAACTCCTGGCCGTAGTAAAGGATCGGCGTTCCCTTTGCGGTGAGGTTGTAGACGGCGCCCAGGCGCATCAGCGCCGGGTCCCCCTTCGCCACCGAAGCATAGCGCGGCATGTCGTGGTTCTCGATGAAGACGAAGTGCGTCCTTCCCGGAGGCGGCGTCTCGCGGAGGGCGTCCTCGATCTTCTTCTTGTCCATCCCGAGGAACGATCCTGCGCTCCGGAACGCGAAGACGGCATCGACGCCGGCGACGTCGTAGTAGCTCCCGGTCGGCCCCGCCCAATCCGCCTGCTCGGCGACGAAGAGCACGTCGGGGTCCTTGGCCCGGCAGGCGTCGACGACGGGTCGCCAGAAGTCCTTCAGCATCCCCGTCGCCACCCCTTTCAGGTCCAGGTCGTCCATCGCGTGGTCGAGCCGGAAGCCGTCCGCGCCGAGGTCCTGCCACAAGTGGAAGAGCTTCTTCATCTCTTCCCGGACCTCCGGGTTGTTCGGGTTGATCGCCGCCACCTGGATCTTCTGCCCGTCGTACCACGGCACGTCGATCCCGTAGAGCCAGGAGCCTTCGCGCCACACACGGTCGGCGTATTCCGGGGCCCACCAAGGATGGCCGTCGGCGACGTACTGGGGCTCCATGTCGAGCAGCACCTTGATCTTCCTTCGGTGCGCCTGTCGGCAGAGCTCGCGAAAGTCGTCGTTGGACCCGTAATCAGGATCGACCGAGTAGAAGTCGTCGGCGAAGTAGTTGTGATAGGTGCGCGAGCGCTGGACCGGGTTGATCAGGAGGGCGGTCGCTCCCAGTTCGCGCACCTCGTCCAGCTTGGAAGCGATCCCCTTCAGGTCCCCGTGCCGGTCTCCGTCGGAGTCGTAGTAGCTGCGGGGGAAGATCTGGTAGACGACCTCCTTCTCCCAAGCGTGTCCGTTCGTCAGCATCGCCGCCATGGCCAAGAGCGCCGTCATCGTACCCCTCGATCCTAGCACGCCTCGGCTTTCCTTATACTAAGCCATGACCCCGGTGGCTCTCCTCATGGCGCTGTCTCTCAACCCTTCCCCTCAGGCACCCGCGACGACGCGTACGCAACCGAAAACGTACTTTGTCGCCACCACCGGCTCGGACACGAACCCGGGATCGCGCGAAGAGCCTTTCCAGACGATCCAGAAGGGTGCCGACAGCCTCGGCCGCGGGGACACGCTTGTCATCCAGGGCGGCGTCTACCGGGAGTACGTGGCCCTGGCCCGTTCGGGGGCCTACTTCGACCGCAACCTGAAGATCCAGGCTGCGCCGGGCGCCGAGGTCGTGATCGATGGCGAGGGCCTCACTCCGTCGACGCCCCGACAAGCGCTTTTCGACACGAACGGGGCCGATTACCTCGAAATCCGGGGCCTCACGACCCGCAACTCGCCGGTGGCGGGCATCGTGGTGCGGGGCTCGTGGCGGGTGAGGCTGGAGGACTGCCACACGGTGAACACAGCCCGGTCGGGCATCCTCGTCGACAAGGCGCAGGACGTGGTCCTTCAGGGTTGCGAAGTCGAAAAGGCGTGCCTGCGGGGCGGAGAGGAGTCGATCTCGGTCAAGCGGTCGGCAGACGTGACCGTCCGGCAGTGCCACGTCCACGACACGATGCACGAGGGGATCGACGTGAAGGAGGGGTCGAGGCACGTGCGGGTGCTGAATAACCACGTCCACCACGTGGAGCGGCAGGGGCTCTACGCAGACGCGTGGGACAGCCACACGTACGACATCCGGTTCGAAGGGAACCGCGTCCACGACTGCATGATGGGCTTGGCCGCGTGTACCGAGAGCGGCGGGCTTCTGCAGGACGTTTGGTTCGTGAACAACGTGATCTACGACTGCAAGGGTCCCGGGATGATCCTCGCAAAGTGGGGGCACCAGGAAATGCGGCACGACATTCGAGACGTGTACTTCCTGAACAACACGGTCGTGAACTGCGGCAACGGCGGGAAGGACGGCGTCTGGGGCGGCAGCATGCTCCTCGAGAACGACCAGGCGGAGAACGTCTGGGTGATGAACAACATCTTCAGCGGCTCGCCGCAGGACCAGATGCGCGTCCGCCATTTCGACCTCGCGCCAAAGAACATGGAAGTGCGGAACAACCTGGTCGGGGGCCCGAGCGAACGGTTCGGGCGGGGGAACCTCTACACGACGCCGCGGTTCGTCGATCCGGCGCGCAAAGACTTCCGGCTCCATCCCGAATCGCCCGGAATCGACGAAGGAGCCAAGACGCCATGGGGCGGAACCACCGATGCGGCGGGTACACGCCGCCTGCAGGGCAAAGGGATCGACATCGGCGCCTTCGAGACGAGATGAGGGGACCGAGGCCGCCGCGCGTCTAGTAGACCCGCTTCCGCACGATTTTCCCCTCTCGCCATACCACGTCCACCGTCTTGCCTCCCCGCGCTTTGAGCCCCTTGACCGATCCCTGGGAGGCCCACGCCTTAGGCAGCGCGGGGAGCAGGCGGATTTCCCCGCCGTGGCTCTGCACCAGCATCTCCGCGATCGCGGCGGCCACGCCGAAGTTGCTGTCGATCTGGAAGGGCGGGTGGGCGCCGAATAGGTTCGGGTAGGTTCCGCCTCCGCCTGTGTAGTTGAAGCTCTTGTCCGCCACCGGCCTCAGGAGACGCTGGAGGATCTTCCAGGCGTGGTCGCCGTCGTGGAGCCGCGCCCAGAAGGCGGCTTTCCAGGCGAGGGACCATCCGGTCCCGTCGTCGCCCCGCCGTTCGAGGGTCTTCATGGCGGCACGGGCAAGGTCCGGCGTTCCGTCCGCGGTGATTTGGGATGCCGGGTAGAGGGCATAGAGGTGGGAAACGTGCCGGTGCCGGGGTTCGGCCTCCTCGTAGTCGGCCAGCCACTCCTGAAGCTGGCCGTGCTTTCCGATCTGGAACGGCGCCAGCTTTCCGCTCGCTTCCACCAGGCGCCGTCGGAACTCCTGATCGACGTCGAGGACCGTCGACGCCTCGACCACGTTCGCGAAGAGCTCTCGCACCAACTCCGTGTCCATGTACGGCCCCATGCAGGTGCTGAGCGGCCCGTCCTTCGGGTGGATGTACTGGTTCTCCGGCGAGTTGGAAGGGGCGGTCACCAGCCAGCCGCGGCTCGGCTCCACGACGAGCGTGTCGAGGAAGAACTCGGCCGCACCCCGCAGGGTCGGGTAGGCGCCCTTCAAGAACTCCCGATCCCTCGTAAAGGCGTAATGCTCCCACAGGTGGCTGCAGAGCCAGGCGCCCCCCGTGAGGGTCGATCCCCAGTTCGCCCCCTCTCCGGGAGAGGTGAAGAGCCAGGGGTTCGTCACCACGTGCGCCACCCACCCGTCGGCGTCGTAATACGCGCGGGCGGTCTTGCGGCCGTTCCCGACCAGGCGGGGGACGAACTCGAGAAGCGGCCGGTGGCAGTCGGAAAGGTTCGCGACCTCCGCGGGCCAGTAGTTCATCTGGACGTTGATGTTCAGGTGGAAGTCGCCGTTCCAAGGCGTCTGGACCTCCTGCGCCCAGATCCCCTGGAGGTTGGCGGGAAGCGGGCTGTCGGGGCGGGAGCTCCCGATCAGCAGGTACCGGCCGAAGTTGAAGGCGAGTCCGGCAAGCGACGGATCATCGGCGGCATGAGCCAGCCGTTCCGGCGTCGGGAGCGCCGACGTCGGACCCTTCGGCAGATCGATCTTCACCCTCCGATAGAACCGGCGGTGGTCGCGCACGTGCTCGCTCCGCAGTTGGACAAAGCTCTGCTTGGAGGCGCGATCGACCGCCTCCTTCGCCGACCGGGCAAAGCTCCGGTCGAACATGCTCGTGCCCGCCGAGAAGAGGAGGGTCGCCTCGTCCGATCCCGCCACTTCGATCGCCCCCTCGCGCGCGGTCACCTTTCCACCCTTGGCGACGATCCGGAGGCGGCCCTCGTAGCCGATCCCCTGGCGCGATTGGAAGCCGCTGGAAAGGTTCCCGCCGAGGATCAGGTCGCCCCCTTCGATCCGAACCGACGCCCTTTCCGGCCGGCTCAAGCGGGCCGTGAAGCTGACCGCGCCTTTGCGGTCCGCGGAAACCCGATAAACGACGACTCGGCTGGGAGCGGAAACGAAGGCTTCTCTCCGATAACGGGTCCCCTCGGAGGCAAACTCGGTGGTTGAAACCGCCTGGTCCAAGTCCAGGATCCTCCGGTAGCCGCTCGCATCGGGCTTGTCAAAGCGGATCGTCAGCTCGCCGAAGGTCTGGTAGCAGCCGAAGGGGACGTCTTTGCCCGAGCCGAACCCGGTGCCGGCCCCGTCGCAGACGAAGTTCGACTGGAGCAGCTCCTGCGCTTTGCGGTTCTGGTCCGTCAGGAGCAGCCGCTGGATCTCCGGGAGGATCCGGTGGGCCTCCTTGCGGTCCCCCTCCTGGGGCGAACCCGACCACATCGTCGACTCGTTGAGGACGATCCGGTCCTGCTCCACCCCGCCGAAAACCATCGCCCCCAGGCGCCCGTTGCCGAGCGGGCAGGATTCGGTGAAGGCGGCGGCCTCCCGGTCGAACCAAAGTTGGTTCAGGGGGTCGATCGGGGGAAGGGCGGGGAGGATCGGCATGAGCGGAGTTTAACCCGACACAATAGGGATGTGAACCCGGCGGTGCAGGAGTTTCGGTCGAGGAGGACGAGCCTGCTGTGCGTCGACGACACGCCGGTCCTGGGCGCGGTCCGAATCCCCGTGGCCGATCTTGCGAACCGCACCTTCGAGCTGCCGAGCCGGGCGGAGGTCGCAAAGGTCGCCGACACCGGCGACGGGGCGGCCGAAGCCGTCGCGTGGCTCGAGCGGCATAGACGGCAAGCCCGGCTCTCGAGCTTCGAGCTCGGCGAGGAGCGCCGGCGGCTGATGCTTTGGTCCCCGAACGATTTCCTGCTCGGCGTCTTGTCCGAACTCCCCCCCACGAGCGCGCTCGACCTTGCCTGCGGCGTCGGCCGCGAGGCGGTGGCGATGTCGTGCTGCGGTTGGGACGTGCACGCTTTGGACATCCTTCCGGACGCCCTCCAGCGCGCCCGCTCTTTAGAATCTCGATACTCCACCGGATCCGCGATCCGATGGGGGGCGGCCGATCTCGAGGATCCATGCTTCGTGCCCGACCGCCGCATGGGGCTGGTCACAATGTTCCGATACCTCCATCGCCCGCATTTCCAGAGGATGCGCGACTGGCTCGCGCCGGGCGGGAGCCTGGTGATGGAGACCTTCACCACCGTCCATCGCGCCGCCTTCGGACGGCCGAAGTCGGACGACCATGTCCTCGAGCCTGGGGAGTTGCCCAACCTCGTCGACGAGATGGAGATCGTGCGCTACGAAGAAGGCTGGCGCGCGGGGGCGCACACGGCGCGGCTTTGGGCTCGGGTGCGCGGCTAGATCATCTCTAGCCGGGGCGGCGCCCCGTGCAAGGGGTCGAGGCTGAAGTAGAAGGTCGAGCCCTTGCCGGGCTTGCTCTCGGCCCAGATGTGGCCGTTGTGGCGCTTGACGATCCGGTGTACGATCGCAAGGCCGATGCCGGTCCCGGGATACTCCCGGTCCGTCACGAGTCGCTCGAACGGCAGGAACAGCTTGTGGGCGTACTTCATGTCGAAGCCGATGCCGTTGTCGCCGACGTAGAACACGCCGTCCTTGCTGCCGACCTTCACGATCCCTCCGTCGGGCGAGTATTTCACCGCGTTCTCCATGAGGTTCTCGAGGAGGATGCGGGCAAGCCCCACGTCGGCGCTGGTTTCCATCCCCGGTTCGATCTCGAACTCGATCGAGGGGCCCGACCGATGGGAAACGATGGACTGGCCGACTTCGTGCGCGATCTCGCTCAGGTCGACCTCTTGGCGGGCCATCGTCTTTCGGCCCAGCCGTGAGAGCTGCAGCAGGTCGTCGATCAGAACCCCGAGGCGCTTCGCCGCGGCGGATTGTCGGAAGAGCTGGTCCTTGTGCTCTTCGTCCAGTTCCTCTCCCATCTCCTCCAGAAGGATCATCGCGGTCGACATGATCGCGCGGAGGGGCGCCCGAAGGTCGTGCGAGACGGAGTAGCAGAACGCCTCCATGTCCTCGTTCGCCCGGACGAGTTCCTGGGTTCGCTCGAGCACGCGTTCCTCGAGCTCCTCGTTGAGTTGCCGCATGTGTTCGCGCTCGAGGTCTTCGGCGAGCCGCCTCTGCTCCTGCTGGTGGATGAGCTCCGCCTGCCGCTGGATCTGTTCGCTCTTCAGAAAAAGGTCCACGAAAACGCGCACCTTCGACCTGAGGATCTCGGCGACGAACGGCTTTTGGATGAAGTCGACCGCTCCCGCCTCGTAGGCCCGAAACTGGGCGGACGATTCCTTGTCGTGGGCGGTGATGAAGATGATCGGCACGTGGCGGGTCCGCTCACGCTGGCGGATCAGTTCGGCGGTCTCGAAACCGTCCATGTCCGGCATCTGGGCGTCCATCAGGATGACGGCAAAGTCGTCCCGGAGGAGCGCCCGCAGGGCCTCCCTGCCGGACGAGGCGTGGACCAGGTTCGTGCCCAGCGACTGCAGGACAGCATCGAGGGCGAGAAGGTTCTCGGGACGGTCGTCGACGAGGAGGACGTTGGCCGTCCTCACGTCGATCGGTTCCGGAACTTCTTCCCTCACGCCCACCTTCAGAGCACTTCCGGTTTCTGCGTGCCTAACCACTGGCTGAGCTTCTCCAACAAGGCCTTTGGATCGACGGGCTTGGTGATGTACTCGTCCGCGCCTGCCGCCAAACACTTCTCCCGATCCCCCTCCATCGCCTTTGCCGTCAGGGCGATCACGGGCAAGTGCTTCAGTCGCTCGTCCTGCCTGATTCTCCGGGTCACCTCGTAACCATCCATCTGAGGCATCATCACGTCCAAGAGCACCGCCCCGATCGTCGGGTCCTGGAGTAAGACGTCGATTCCGTCCTTGCCGTTCTCTTCGAACAGGACGCTGGCCCCGTAGCTTTCCAGCATGCTCGTGATGGCGAAGATGTTCCGGTAGTCGTCGTCGATGACCAGGACCTTGCTTCCCGACAGGGGCCCGTCGACCGACTCGGTCGGAGATTCGATCGTCGGAAGCTTCGCCACCGCCTTCGGCATATCGACCGCTCCCCGGCGCTCCAGCGACTCCCGCTGTCCGTCCGGCATCTTGTCGTAGACGCGGTGGAGGAAGAGCGACGTCTGGTCGAGTAGGTGCTCGCCGGAGGTCGCCCCCTTGGTCACGATGGAGGTCGCGTACCGCTTGAGCTGGGCCGATTCCTGCTTGGTCAGGTCTCTACCGGTGTAGATGATGACGGGGAGATCCTTGTACTTCTCCTGGCGCTTGACCCGCTTGAGCACGTCCAGTCCGCCCATGTCGGGCAGAGCTAGATCGAGCACGACGCAGTCGAACTGCCGCTCCGAGAGCGCTTGGATCGCTTCCTCTCCCGTGGCGACCGAGGTGATCTCGACGTCCGGGTCGGCGAGCATCTCGCTGATGCTCTGCCTCGTCGCCTCGTCGTCCTCGACCACGAGCAGGTCCTTGACGTCCTTGTCGATGAACTCCTTGATGTGGTGGAGCGCGCCTTCCATCGCTTCGGTCGTGACGGGCTTCTCCAGATAGGAGATCGCCCCGAGGGCGGCGGTCCGGTTCTTGTCCACGACGGAGACGACCTGGACCGGGATATGCCGCGTGTCGGGGTCGCGCTTCAGCTGATCGAGCACCTTCCAGCCGTCGACGTCCGGAAGCATGATGTCGAGCGTGATGGCGTCCGGGCGGTACTGATGGGCCAGTTCGAGTCCCTGGACCCCCGTATGTGCGGCGATGACCTTGAAGCCCTCCTTTCGTCCGAGAACGACCAGGATGTTCGCGAAGGTCTCGTCGTCCTCGACCACCAGGAGCACGCGGTCCTTGGGCTGGAGGTGGTGGCGGTCGTCCGCCACGCCGGTGCGTTCCGATACGGGCTTGCCGTTCGTCCGGACCGGAGGAGCGACGGGCGGCGCCGAGACGAGGGTCGGCTCGGGCTTCCGCAGGTTGCCGAGATCGACGTGGGTCGTCGAATCCCCCGTCCACTCGATCGGGAGGTACAAGGTGAACTCGCTCCCCTGGCCCGGCTCGCTGGAGAGGGTGATCCGGCCACCGAGGAGCTTCGCGATCTCCCGGCTGATCGAGAGGCCGAGGCCGGTACCGCCGAACCGTCGGCTCGTGGTGCCGTCCGCCTGCTGGAACGCTTCCCAAATGAGCTGCTGCTTATCCCGCGGGATGCCGACACCGGTGTCGATCACGCGGAAGGCGACGACGTTGTCCGCGGGCAGGGTCCTGCCGTCGTCGAGCGCGAGGTCGCTGTCGGAGCACTCGATCCTCAACTCGACGCTCCCTTGCTGGGTGAACTTGAACGCGTTGCCCAGCAGGTTTCGCAGGACCTGCTGCAGCCGCTGCATGTCGGTCGTCAGCGAGGCGGGCGCGTGCGGGTCCAAGTTGACGCGGAAGTCCAGGTTCGACTGGTCGGCCATGTGGCGGAAGGTCCGGTCCACGTAGTCTTGGACCTCCATCAGCGGCACGGTCGTGACGTCGATCTCCATCTTGCCGGCCTCGATCTTGCTGAGGTCCAGGATCTCGTTGATGATCACCAGCAGCTCGTTGCCCGAGATGTGGATCGTCTCGGCGAACTTCGTCTGTTTCGGAGTGAGGTTGCCGTCCGGGTTGTCGGCGAGGAGCTTCGCGAGGATGAGCATGCTGTTCAGGGGCGTCCGCAGCTCGTGGCTCATGTTCGCGAGGAACTCGCTCTTGTAACGGCTGGTGAGGGCGAGCTGTTCGGCCCGTTCCGCGAGCGCGGCGCGAGCAAGCTCGACCTCGCGGTTCTTCATCTCGACCTCGCGGTTCTGCTCGCGCAGCTCGGAGGCCTTCTCCTCCAGCTCCTGCGCCTGTTTCTCGAGCTCCGCGTTCGTCTGCTTGAGCTGCTCCTGCTGGCTCTGAAGCTCTTCGGACTGGCTCTGGAGCTCCTGGGTAAGGCTCTGGGACTGCTTGAGCAGCTCCTCCGTCCTCATGTTCGCCTGGATCATGTTCAGGACGACGCCGATGGACTCCGCCAGCTGGTCGAGGAACGTCCGGTGGATCTGGCTGAACCTCTCGAAGGAGGCGAGCTCGAGCACCGCCATGATCTCGCCCTCGAAGAGGATGGGCTGGACGATGATGTTGAGCGGGGGCGCCTCGCCCAAGCCCGAGCTGATCTGGATATAGTTGTTCGGAACGTTGGTCAGCAGGATGCTCTTCTTCTCGAGGGCGCACTGCCCGACGAGCCCCTCGCCCACGTGGAACCGGTTGGCGACGTTCTTGCGCTCGCGATACCCATAGGCGCTGAGAAGCTTGAGCATCGTCTCGCTCGTCGACCAGTCGGCGATGAAGAAAACGCCGTGGTTGGCCGAGACGAGCGGAGTCAGTTCGTTGATGATCAGGTTCGAGACGCTCTCCAGGCTCTTCTGCCCCTGCATCATGCGGCTGAAGTTCGCCAGGTTCGTCTTCAACCAGTCCTGCTCCCGGTTCTGCTCGGTCGTCGAGCGCAGGTTGAAGATCATCTGGTTGATGTTGTCCTTCAGCGCCTGCACCTCGCCCTGGGTGTCGACCGTGATCGTTCGGGTGAGGTCGCCCTGGGCGACGGCGGTGGCGACGTCCTGGATCTCGCGCACCTGGACGGTGAGCGAGTTCGCCATGTAGTTCACGTTGTCGGTCAGGTCCTTCCAGGTGCCGGCGACGTTCGGAACCTTCGCCTGGCCGCCGAGCTTGCCTTCGGTGCCCACCTCTCGGGCGACGGTGGTGACCTGGTCGGCAAAGATGCCGAGGGTTTCGGTCATCGAGTTGATGGTGTCGGCGAGGGCGGCGATCTCGCCCTTGGCTTCCACCACGAGCTTCTGCTTCAGGTCGCCGTTCGCGACGGCGGTGACGACGCGGCCGATGCTTCGCACCTGGGTCGTCAGGTTGGAGGCCATCACGTTGACCGAGTCGGTCAGGTCTTTCCACGTTCCGGCGACGCCCGGCACTTTAGCCTGGCCGCCCAGGATGCCCTCGGTGCCGACTTCCTTCGCGACGCGCGTGACCTCGTCCGCGAACGAGTTCAGCTGGTCGACCATCGTGTTGATCGTGTCCTTGAGCTGCAGGACCTCTCCCCGCGCCTCGACGGTGATCTTTCGGCTCAGGTCGCCGTTGGCGACGGCGGTGGTCACGAGGGCGATGTTGCGCACCTGGTCCGTCAGGTTCGAAGCCAGGCCGTTGACGTTGTCGGTCAGGTCCTTCCAGGTGCCGGAGACGCCGGGCACCTTCGCCTGGCCGCCCAGCTTGCCTTCCGTGCCCACGTCGCGCGCCACGCGGGTCACCTCGTCGGCAAACGCGCTCCGCAGGTCGACCAGCCG